>CABUOQ010000013.1 GCA_902493275.1 uncultured Bacillota bacterium
AAAACAGAAACTTCAAAGTTGACAAACTCGCTTTAAAAAATATTATTACTAAAAAGTTCTAAGGAGGAAATATCATGGCTGGATTAGTATTAAATCATATTTACAAAGTTTATCCTAATGGCGTTAAGGCCGTTAACGATTTCAATATTGAAATTGAAGATAAAGAATTCATCGTCTTTGTCGGACCATCAGGATGTGGTAAATCCACAACCTTAAGAATGATTGCGGGCTTAGAAGAAATTTCTGCTGGAGACTTATATATCGATAATAAAATAGTTAATAACCTAGAGCCTAAAGATCGTGACATCGCTTTTGTGTTTCAAAATTATGCACTTTATCCTCATATGACAGTATATGAAAATATGGCTTTTGGGCTAAAAAATCATCACGTAGATCCTAAAAAAATTAATGAGCGTGTCTTAGAAGCTGCTAAAATCCTTGATATTGAAGAATATTTAGATCGAAAGCCTAAGGATATGTCTGGAGGACAACGTCAAAGAGTGGCCTTGGGTAGAGCTATCGTTAGAAATCCTAAAGTTTTCTTACTTGATGAACCATTATCAAATTTAGACGCTAAATTAAGAGCGCAAATGAGAACAGAAATTACTAAACTCCACAAAAAAATTGGAACAACTTTCATCTATGTTACTCATGATCAAGTTGAAGCTATGACCATGGGAACAAGAATTGTCGTTATGAAACAAGGTTTTGTTCAACAAATAGACTCACCAATAAATCTTTATAACAAACCTATCAATCGTTTCGTAGCCGGATTTATTGGCACTCCTCAAATGAACTTCTTTGATGCGACGATAACAAGAGATGGACAGGAAGTTATAATTGATTTAGATGGCTCTGGTATTTTCAAAATTGATTATGAATTAGTTTCTAAAATCGATTCGAAATACTTTGATGGTAGAAAAATTACTATCGGATGTCGTCCAGAGCACATCCTCATCTCTTCTGAAGACACTGGTATAAAATGTAAAGTCAATGTCATTGAGCAATTAGGAAACGAATCCATATTATATGGACAATTAAACATTAATGATGAAGAACAAGTCATTAATCAAAAGCAAATCGTTGCTAAAATTGCTCCTAATTCAAAAATTGCCACAGATGATATCATAAACATTAAATTCAAAAAAGAAAACTTACATTTCTTTGATTTAGAAACCGAAATGTCGATTCTTAAAGATATTCCTGAATTTAATCGTCTTGCCGTTGAAGTTAAAAATAATTCTTTTGAATTATTCAATCAAAAAATTGAATTACCTGAATTATTTAAAAAATACCTTGCTGATGAAAAATATAATTTATTAATTGCTCCAAACGATTTTGGAAATGATGAAACTTTCACCTTAAAGATTAAAAATGTTGAAAAGTATGGTGATAAATACCTATTAACCCTCGCCAATAATGGAAATAATTTATTTATTCTTACTGATAAAGAATATGAAATAGGGACAAATTATAGTTTTTCTTTCAAATATGAAAATTTAATTTTTGAAAAAGATGGTGAAATTGTAAAACCACAAGTAAATAAAACTCTATCTCTTTATGGTAAATTTGTAAAAGAGAAACAAATAAATCTAAATACAGGTAGAAAAGAAGATGTGTATTTTTACCAAATAGATGAAAACGCAAAAATATCTGCTCCAATTGAAACCGTAGCTAAGCTAGCATCAATAGAAGGTAAAGCTTGCTTAAACAAAAAATATCAATTCATTTTCAATAATGATGCTATAAAAGAAGGAAATGATTATAATTTAAAAATAAAAGAAGTGTACGATTATCAAACAAGTCATTTCATTAAAATCGATTTCTATGGGCAAGAATTAATCATTCCTGGAGAAGGAAACATCGGTGATGATATCTCTATATCTTTAGATAGCTCAAAAATTACCATTTATAAAATTGAAAACGAAATGCGAATTTGTTAATGAAGTATATTTAAAAAGAATCACACATTTTGTGATTCTTTTTATTATAATTAACTTATATTGAGGATATATTATGATGCTCTACACTAAAAAATATATTTCGCCTATTGGTGAAATAATTATCGCAAGTAATGGAAAAGAAATAACTGGTCTATGGTTTGTTGGTCAAAAATATTTTGAAGACAATTTATCTAGCAACCACATAGAAAAAGATATTTCTATTTTTGGTCAAGTAACAAAATGGCTTGATATATATTTTTCAGGATCTAATCCATCATTTACTCCACCTCTTGCAATGGAAAATATCTCTCCATTTAGAAAACGTATTTGGCAAATAATGCTTGAAATTCCTTATGGTCAGTATACAACTTATGGCAAAATTGCTAAGCAACTAGAATTAGAGACTGGAAAAAAAGTATCACCTCAAGCTGTAGGTGGCGCTATAAAACAAAATTCGATTTCAATTATTATCCCCTGTCACCGCGTAATTGGGTCTAACGGGAAATTAATCGGCTATTCCGGTGGATTAGATAAAAAATTAGAATTATTAAAATTAGAAAAAATAATTAAATAATTTCTATATGCGCTTAGCAATTTCAAAGGCAATAGTTAAGATATTTAATCGTTCATCTTTTGATAAACGACTATCTTTTTTTCCTTTTTCCCAACTATTAGCGTCTAAATTATCCGCGCGATATAAAAAAGTATAAAACTCAATTCCTAAATAATTACATACTGCTTGACAAGCAGCAATTTCCATCTCTACTGCGATACATCCTTCATTTTTTCTTTCATTAATTTCTTCAATAGTCTCGCGATAAAAAGCATCCGTAGTCCAAGTTTTACCACATACATAACTAATATTAAGTTCTTCAAGAATGCTACAAACTATTTTAAAATTTGGAATATCTATATAATCCGATGGATCCATATAATGATAAGATACCCCTTCATCTCTATATGCTGCATTAGGAACGATGATTTGATTAATTGAAATATCTTTGCTCAAAGAGCCACATGTACCATATAAGATTACTTTTTTACTTGAATATATATAACACGCCTCTTCGATTAATGCCGATGTTATTGGTGCACCAACAGTTGTTTTTATTATTCCAATATGCGTATCTTTGAATCTATAAATTGGATAACAACAAGATATGGATTTAATGCTATTTTCTGAAATTAATTCTATAACATCATCTTCTAATAATGCATTAATTGTTCTAAAAGAAAATGTAACTATTATTACATCTAATTTAATATCACTTTTCTCATAAATATTTTTAGTTTCGATAAGAGGTTTACTATTTTTGCGAAACGATTTTATAATACTCATAATTTATATTCCTTTATAGAGGTGATTTTATCATAAAAAACAAATCTATTCAATTTATATATTGTATAAAAAAATACACTTTAAAGTATATTTGAGCTTTAAAGTGTATCTTAGTTTTGATTTTTTTGTTTAACAGCTAAATATTAGTTGGTACACAGAAATAAACAAAGAATAGCGCACTTATAATGATAGCCACGACTGAAACATTCCAAACTGGCTTTTCATATTTTTCTTTGTTTGAAGCGTATTTAATTACGTCGATTAAATACGTTAAAGCATTAATCAAAACATAACTGATTATTCCAATACCAATACCTGAAGTAATAGAATATGTTAAAAGCATCATAACAATTGTTAAGAATGCTGGCGCAGAATTTTTAATTGATGAGAAGTCAATGTTTTTAACATTTGACATCATTAAAATTCCCACATATATCAAAGCTGATGATGCTGCAGCGCTAGGAATAAAAGCAAAAACAGGTAATAAGAAAATTGCTAAGAAAAATAAAATCGCAGTAGTTAAAGAAGTTAATCCTGTTTTACCTCCTGCGGCAATACCTGTGCCTGATTCCACGAATGTTGTAACTGTTGAAGTTCCAAGAACAGCACCAGCGCAAGTAGCTACTGAATCTGATACCATGGTCTTGTTATAATTAATTGGTTTTCCATTTTCATCGATTAATCCCGCATTAGTAGCGCAGCCCACAACCGTTCCCATCGTGTCAAACATATCAATCATACAGAAAGTGATAACTAACATTAATGAGGTAAAGAAAGAATTAGCAGGCATCTTGAAACCCTCGGTAAAAGCAGTAAAGAATACTCCTCCCTTTTCATCTGAAAAAGAAAAATAATTAGCAAAGTTTTCCCAGAATTTCCAAGTTACTCCTCCTTCACCAGTTAATACTTTAAAATTGTTAACATCAAACAATGAATAAACTAAAGTTGCAATTAAAATTCCAAAAATAACTGCACCTTTAACTTTTAAATGAGATAAAATGCAAATAGCAATTAAGCCAACAAAAGAAACAATTGTTGTAACATATGGTAATAAACTTCCATTGTCAGCAAATACCTTGCCATCAAACATTGGTTTAAAATCTACAAATTGAACTAACGTATATTGATTTGCTTGAATGACCCCTGCATTTTGCATACCAATAAAAGCAATAAATAAACCTATTCCAACAGGAATGGCTTTTCTTACAGGATCTGGCATACCATCAAAAATTTTCTCTCTTAGTGTTATTAAATTTCCTGTCTGCTTATTTCTTCCAATTGGCACTACTGATAGTATTAAAAATATAACCCCTGAAATAAACACTAAAAGTAATGCGTTAGGTAAAGAGTATTCATACTCATAAGCAAAAAAGCCAAGGCCTCCTCCAATAACTGATCCTATAGTCGAATTCAATCCCATCCCGGAAGCTTGCGCATATGGCATTTTAGCATATAATGACATCAATAATGTTCCGACAATTGCTCCAAAAGCAGTCGCAATGAAAATTGATGTCCATCTTGCATCTTCGGTTCCACCATAAAGAATTTGATTAGGATTAACAATTAAGATGTAAGACATAGCTAAGAAAGTAGCTATTCCAGCAATAATTTCAACTTTGAAAGAAGAGTTCTTCTGACTTACACCGAAAAAATCATCAATCCTTTGTTTAAAAGATTTTTTATTATTCATTTTTCCCCCTATTTGTCAAAAAATAAAAATCCGTTGTCAGACGGATTTAAGACAAATAGAAAAAATCAAAAAAATCTATTCAAACTAATCCGTCATAGTCCTAAATTTACGGTTTAGGGTAGAGACTGCTTACCATATTTAAGCGTTATATGACATTGGTTTTATCTAAGACACTTTAATTATAATTTTATCGTATCAATCCTTCAATTAACTTTACAAAAAAAGTGTAAAAAAAAACTGCTGATACTTTTTATCAACAGTTTTTAATTTTAATAATTATCTTTCGTCAGCTCCAATTATAACATCATAGCTAGAATTAAGATTATTTGTAACTAATCCTTCGTTAATATTATTTTCTTCTGTACCAACAGTTAAAGCTCCTATGATTCCGCCAACTTTGTCCGCACCAGTGATCATACCACGATTAATGCAATCGCTGACTGAAACTGTTCCACTTAAAGTTCCACCAAGGATTCCACCAACACCATTGCTAGATGAAGTGATTTCACCTTCATTAATACAAGCATGAATAGTTGGAGATGATTTACTTCCAGTACTACCAACAATACCACCTAAATATTTTCCAATACCCGATACCTTACCAACATTTTTACATGACTCAAAGGTTGATGTTGAAGTAGCACCACCTGTTATACCTCCAACATATACATCACCAGAAGTGATTGATTTAACTTCACCATAGTTAGTGGAGTTTTCAATTAAAGATTGATTATTACCGATTAATCCACCAGTACGTTTTCCACCAGTAATTAATCCATAGTTAGTACAATTAGATACCTTATTTGCTGAAGTTTGGAATTCACCAACAACGCCTCCGACAATATTTACTCCAGTAACTGATCCATAGTTAACACAATCAATTACTTTACTCTTAGATTCGCCAACACCAGCAATTCCACCTATTTTTTCTTTTGTATCTATAGTATGTATTGTTCCATAGTTTACTGATTTTTCAATTGTACCTGCATTTCCACCAGTAATACCACCGCATCCATTACTACTTGAATGGCTGACATCTGCAAAGTTATAACAATTCAATACTGTTCCTAAATTTCTACCAACTAATCCACCAGTATATTGTCTACCAACTACAGTACCATATGTAGATAAATTACTTATACTTGCTGTTGATTGTAAGACCGCGAATAAACCAGTTCCAGCAGTTGTTCTAGTAATATCCATTCCAACTACTGAACAATGATTACCATCAAGGATTCCACCAAAAGAAATAGTTGTTGAAGCACCAATAACAAAATTAGGTGCCGCTGTTAAATCTATACTCTTTTTTAACACAAAATATTGACCTTCAAATGAGACCCCAGCATTTACTTGTTCTTTTAAGTAAGCCAAATCAGCACCGCTATTAATTTCAAAAGGAGATTCAACAGTTCCTTCACCAGTTAAAGATTCACTAATTGAGCTGCCATCATATACATCAGTTTCACTATAATAAATTGTCTCTTCACAATTATCAGTAATTATGCCATATATAACTTTTCTATTAGGAGTTTTACCGTCGATTGTAGGAACTTCTATCTCATATGTTTCGCCATATTTTTTCTTTACAATTGTTGGGTTTTGAATTGGTGTACCATCAAGATTAACACAATTAATCTTCACATCAAATTCTCTTGCCGTTTGATTAAAAGAAGCATAGTAATTTGTCTCGCCAATTACAGGAGGAAGTTCATTTTCAAAAACACTATCTCCATCAGTCCAACCAGCAAACATATATGTGTAGTAATTTGTTTGCTCTTTTGAAGGTTCTTCGCCTTGATATGAAGGCGTCTCATCATATTGATATGTTTTAGTAAATAGTAATGTTTCTCCATCTTCTTCATAGAAGTTAACAGTGTAACTTCTTATTTGAGAATCATATTGAGCAACATATGTTTGATTTCCTTTTACTTCTTCAAAAGGTTTGTCCCAACCAGTAAAAGTATAATGATATTTGGCGCTATCTTCGCGTGTTGTATCACCTTTGAAAGTTGGAGTTTCACCATATGAATATGGTTCTTCAATAGAGTCTAAACCTATAATCCATGTAACTGTATATTGATTTAAAATTTCTTTAAATACAGCTGTATAGACACTATCATCTGTTACTGAAGTAAATTCTTTATCCCAACCAGTAAACTCATAGTGATATTGTTCATTAGCTTCTTTAGTAGGAGTCTTATCATATGTAGGTGTTTCTCCATAATAATAAGTTACTTTTTCTTCTTTACCATCAATTAAGAAAGTGATTGTATATTGATTTAACGATTCATCATATTGTGCGGTATAAGTTGTATTCTCACTAACTGTTTCAATAGGTTTGTCCCAGCCCTTAAAAGTATAAGTATATTGCGCATCGCTTTCTTTATCGGCATTTCCTTTATAAGATGGTGTTTCTCCATAATGATAATTTTCTTCTGTTTGCCCAGAAGCTGTTACCCAAGTAATAACATATTCAATATAACTTGAACTATATTGAGCGATGTATGTCGTATCTTCGACTACAGGAACTATTTCTTTATCCCAGCCTGTAAAAGTATATGAATATACTTCATCTGAGTCTTTATTTGTTCCATATTTGTAAGATGGAGTATCACCTTTATTATATAATTCAGTAGATATGTTACCATCAACATTCCAAGTGATAGTATATTGTTCTAAGATTGAAGATGATTGACTGCTTGAGGAATTATTCGTTCCATTACAGCTAGTCAAAAATCCAATTGATAATGCACAAATTAATAATTTCTTTTTCATATTTTCTCCTTTATCGGGCTTGCAATTTCCCGTTTTGTAAAATTATCGGATGTGTAGAAGCATTTTCCCATACGCATCCATTTTCAGTGTAGGTGGCCCAATCAGTCGCATTATAATTTGTTGTATTACGTTGCGCCATACATATTGTTAAATGATTTAACGCATCTTCATATTCATATCCTAGCAAATTATAACTAACAAAAACTCTAACATCGTATCCATCATATCCTTGCTTATCCGCGGCACTTTTTATTGATGTATCAAAATTAAAGTCTTCTTGAGGAACCTTCATTGATGAAGACCAGTTAAAGGAATTCGTCGCTTTTTGTAAATAGTAATCTCCATCACATGAAATTAATACTTTATGGCTAGTTAAGTCCCAGCCTGTTTTATCATTCTCATAAGAAAGAATAAACTCAATGTTATCTCTATAACCTGGATCACTTCTTGTCTCAGACCCTTTAACAGCACGATCAATTACTTTAACTTTAATCTCTATTCCTTCTTCAAGATATCTAAAATACCAATGTGATTTAGCTAATAATCCTCCTCCGTATGTAAGTAATTGACAATCAGTATCTTCAATAGCATCGATAAATTCACCACGAATTGTTACATCTTTATCTGGCATAACGAAACTAGTTCCGTCAATTTTTTCACCATTAACATAGAAGGCATCGAGAATATATGTTCCTCTTGTATAATAGGTAATATCGACTTTATCACCGCGAAGATATTTATCGTTATCAGTTGATATAAGCGCGTATGGAGATGGAGTTATATTAACTATATATGATGTTTCAAATTTATCTGCAAAGATTTCGATATTCACATCTTCATTAGGCATATAGAAGTGATAATCATCAATTTTATTACCATTAGCTTCGATACGATTAATTTGATAACCACTTTCAATATTTGAAATAGTAATTATTATTTCTTCATTTGCAAAAGCTTCATATTTATTTAATGTTACTTCACAAAAATCTGTGGTTAAAACATTAATTTGATGAATTTTCCCTAATACTGAACTTTCTTCTTGAGATGATGAATTTGTTCCGTTACATCCACTAATCATAAGCATAGCTCCTAACAATAATACTTTATTTTTCATATTTCTTACCCCGTTTTTTACTTAACGTTTTTGACGCTAAATATATTCCAGCTCCACATAGAGCACTTGCCCCACCTATTAAAGCAATATTCTTATTGGTATCAGATGAAAGCATTTGTTTTCTATAGGCACTTTTGAGTTCACCATTTTTTTGATAATAAATTGATGAAAGAATTTTTGTGTGTCCTTTAAATGAATATGTAAATTGATTTTGAATATTATAAAGCTCATCTGTAATCGCACTGACATAATTCACACTTACTTGTTGATTTAATTCATCAAAATTAAACATACCTAACATTAATTCGCATCCAGCATTATTTAACATACCTTGAGCGTCAACTAAAAATGTTGTAAATACGTTACCTTTTTCTCCTAAATCTTCTCTAATGGTTATATCATCAGTTGGGATATGTCCGCAAAAAACCATAAAAATATTTTCATGTTTTCTTAAGAATTTATTAAAAATATCGCTTCCGTCATTAACTTCAATATGACTATTCCAACTATACATAGTTGGTGAGTGTGCTCTAGGAGCATCCAAATATTCTCCATCACTATCTATTAATCCATGAGTAGTAACAATAACTCGATGATTTGGGTGTTGGCTCACTACTTCATTAGCCCATTCAAGAACATTGCTATCGACACCAAATTCCAAACACATAATTAGATAATCAACTCCACTTTGATTAAATAAATAGTATGAGTTTTCAGTATGTCCTTCTTGATAAATTCCACCATAGTAACTATATTTTTCTATTCTTTCTTGAGAATAGTATTTATTATACCATGATAATGATCTCGACTCTGTACAGTTATTATCATAATCGTGATTCCCTGGAACTGTTGTATACATGATTTTACCATCTAATCTGGCTAATTCATTACTAATAGATCCAAATTCTTCATCCCAATGTCCACTAGCATCAGCATTATCACCAACACACATTGCTAATGAAATTTTTTGATTTTCTTGTTCTTTTAATAGATAATCACCAAGATAATGCATCATGTCTCGACGATGATTACTAATCATTTGAGGGTCAGGAATTATCGAAAAAGTATAGTCGTTAGCACTAAATAAATCTCCTTTATAGAAGTAATCATTTGATATAAGTTTAGCGTGATTAGCATACCTAGAAGTATCATTTATAAATGTATCATTCAAATTCAAAACGCCATTGAATAATAAATTATCGCGATTATGATAGTCTATCTCTTCACCTTTAATGTAATCTTCATAAATTTGATGCGAATCTAATTCTGAACGATAAACAGTTACTTGTGATATTTCACCACGGAAATAAGTTTTTTTATCATGCCAATTTGATAAATCACCTCCAATAATATAATTGTAAGATGAAACTGGTTCTGTACCAGTATGTCTATTAATCGTCTGAACGAGTAATCCATTCACATATAATCTAAATGTTTGGTTATTTGTATCACGAACTACACCTATATGGGTCCAACTATTAAATGGTAAAACATATTTATCAAAAACGATTTCAACTTCATTACTATTCCAACGTAGAACCACATTCTTTTTACTATTTACTTCTAGATTGACCGAGCCGGAATTATATTCGCAATAATTTCCAAAAATTACTCCGCCATTTTCTGATGAAGCCGTTCTTCCTAAGCGAACCCACGCTTCTATCGTATTTGGTGATTCATAAAATCGATCGGTAAGACGATATGTATATATTCCACTAGAAAAATCCGCACCTAGTACTGTCTCTGGTTTGATAGAAGAAGCTGAACCTGCAACCATTAGGGTCGTCGATAATAATAAACTTGTCAATGTCATTGTTCTCTCCTTTGTAATTGTTCATATGCTTGTTGTAATTGGCTTATAGCCTTATCGATATCTTCTTTTGAAGAATCTTCATTTAAAGAATAAGCAAATTCTAAAGCGTTTCTAAATCTAAGATATGAGACTGTTGTATAGTCATTTAAATTTGTGCCTGCAATTTTATCGAATATCTCATCTATTAAAGATTTCAGTTTATCGTAGTCACCTTTTTCTATTGCAGTTTCAAACGCATTTGTAAGTTTCTCTATGAATTGATCCATTTTATCTTGTGAAGTATATTCATTAATGCTATCACGTTCTTTAAGTGCTTTTCTTATTGCTTTAACTGAACTAGAAACATATTTTTCTTCATAACCATTTAATTTAGCCATTAATTGTTCTAAGTTTGAAATAAATTTACTATAATCACCTTTGTCTCTATTAGTATTAACTACTGAAGCAAAATGCAAATTATCAATTGCTAAATCACAATCTGCATCTAAAATAAAGTCAATTTCTAACGAATCAATAACTGGAATATTCATATATGCGACAACTTCTTTCCAACCATTTTCTTTTAAGAAAGAATAAGAGTAAGTATTATTGTCAGTTAATGGACTATCACTATCAAAATCTACATTAAATACTTTTAATTCTTGTCCGTTTATCTTTATTAATAAATTAGGATTGTTATAATAACTAAGATTTCGATATGCAAAAGAAAATCTAAAATAATCATTATCTGCTAAATCATCAAATCTCATTGAAAATGTACTTTTATTTTCTTTAGATTTCATTCTAAGTGCAAAATGATTATATACTCCATCTTGGACCGCACTTACTCCAAAAGATTTTTTATAAAATAACTCTGGATAGATATCATTTTTAAATGGACTATCTCCAAGCTTATCATTTTTGGTAGTTAATCTATCAAAAGTTCCTTGTCCACAAAGATTATTTTCTTCACCAAGTGAAGCAAACATATTATCTATATCAATATAGTATTTAGGATTCATTGAAGATGGCGTATCGTTATAGAAAAAATAAAACCACCCATATTCTGTAGACATATTGCTAGCACATTTAATCGTAAACGAATGACGATGCCATGTTTTATCTCCTTCTGCATTAATAACTAAATCTCTTAAAAAGACATCTCCACTTTTTCCTCCAGCCGAACCTCTAGATTGAAAGCGTAAAATAACCGAATCATCATTAAGATTTAATTCATCTAAATCATTTGCGTATAGACGATACGAGAAAGCAACGTGGATATAATCAGTGGAAGGAAAGTTTCTAGGAGTGTCAGTTATAGGGTCAAAATAGTAGAAGCTGATTCTAGTTTTGTCACTATTTTCTTCTCCATTAAAATTAGCCATTCGCACATAAGTATTATCATATTCTGCGTCATAGAAAGAATAAATATCCGATTCTCCTTGAGCTAATGAAGTTATGCCTCTATAATAGCCTGTCCTGCTATTTCCACTTTGAGGGAATAATCTTCCATTAAATGCTTCATTAAACTCTCCACCTGGAAAAAGTTCATTATTCAAGTGCGTATTTTGATCAAATAATCTTATATCATTGGAATCAAATGGTTCGCTTGCATTTAAAATCAGTGAGCTATGAAAATGATTAAATAGCCCGCTGCCAACGATAAATAGTAATGTACCTATAAATAAGGTTTTATTTCTATTAAACTTCATAATCTCCTCTCTATTATCAATTACAATTTTATAATATCATTGATATTTATTTTTAACGAGTTTAAAAAACTACAAAATGATGGAAAACAATAGCACATTAGTTCATAATTATGTACTATTATTTTGACAGATAAATCATTTGGAGGACAAAGAATGTTACATATAAATTATGACGTTAATAATGATGCTGATAAAGAAGGTATATATTTAATTGGTGAAGCCCTATCCTCACCCATTAGAGTGGCAATATTATCACAACTAGACAATAATGGTAAAAGTGTAACGGAATTAGCTAAATTAAATTACGTTTCTGTTTCATCAATTATGTTTCATCTAGAATTACTCCAAAAGGCCGGTCTTGTCAATGTCACTACCATTGAAAACAAAAAAAGAAAAACGAGATATGCAAGCCGGGCCTGTGCGACATTATCTCTTAGAATGATTCCGAATAACATTTCTAACGATGAAAGTAAAATTTACGCCGAGAGTCAACCTGTAGGTGGATATATTGATTCTTTATTTGGTGATAAAAGTGGCATTGTAACTACTCAACAAGCATTTAACATTTATAAGAATGAACCATTTAGGCCAGAGAGATTTGCTGCACAATTAATCTACACCAATTGTGGATATGTAGAATATGCATTTAATAATAGTCAAATAATAAACCATAATATTCAAGAGATTAGATTTTCTTTAGAAATATGTTCTGAGACATCATATTTTAATAATGATTTTAAAAGTGATATCACCTTTTCAATTAATGGAATAGAACTATTAACTTATACTTCTCCAGGTGATTTTGGAGGAAGAAAAGGTTTACTTACACCATCATTTTGGGGTATGGACGCTACCCAATATGGTCAATTAGTAACCATAATAGTAAATAACAATGGAGTATATTTAAATGGTGTTATGATTAAATCAATATTACATGTGCAAGATTTAAAATTAACCGATGGAAATTGTATTCATTTTAGAGTCGAATCCAAGAAAAATGCTAGAAACCGCGGAGGGTTCAACATATTTGGAAAACACTTTGGTGACTATCCTCAAGACATTGAAATGACTATACGTTACGAATAAATTATCAATTTATTTCACGAATCTATTTCTCCCTATCTAATTATATATTATAAATTGCAGACTTGTTGTTGTTATTTTATTTAGAATAAATAAATATTAAATATGCTTTGCAATAATTAAAAATTTGACAGCTATTTATTCAAATGATAAAATGCCTACAAGTCTAATATTTTTTACAAAATCAAATATTATTCGACATTATGTGTGTTATTTATTTCGAAACTATAAGGGGAAAATATGAATAAAAAAGAATTATGGATGAGCGTTAAATTTACCTTATTCTCAATATCAGCTGGAGTCATACAATTATTATCATTTACGATTATATATGAATGGCTTCATTGTCTTACATGGTGGCCGTCATATCTTATAAGTGTAATTCTATCAGTAATATGGAATTTTACATTCAATCGAAAATTTACTTTTAAATCTGCAAATAACGTTCCTAAGGCAATGACCCTAGTTTTAGCGTACTATTTAGTCTTCATTCCTATTTCTGTTTTCGGTGGTAATGCATTAGAATCGTTATGGGGATCTAATTATGGAATACTTGTCACAATTCTTATGATGATAATTAATTTCATAACTGAATTCATTTGGGATCGTTTCGTGGTTTTTCGAAATAGTATCGACACAAATAACTATGCCAAAAAATAAAAAAATACCTCATAGCTATACTTTAAATTGTATAAATATGAGGTAAAAAACTATTTTAATAACTACATTAATTGTCTAAACATTGCGATGACATCATCATATGTTGCAGCACGTGGATTACCTGGACAACAAGCATCTTTAAGTGCGTCTTTGGTTAATGAATCTAAATCTTCCTCTTTTATCTTTTCACATTTTGTAGGAATACCAACATCTACACTTAATTGTTTAACAGCTTTAATAGCCGCATCTCTATATTCTTCTTGAGTCATTGAGTCGACATTTTTAACTCCCATTGCTCGAGCTATATCCGCGTATTTTGTACCCGATACTTCTTTATTATATTCCATCGCAATTGGAAGTAACATTGCACAAGCAACTCCATGTGGAATATCATAATAAGCCGATAATGTATGTGCCATTGAATGGTCGATACCAAGACCAACATTGGAGAATCCCATTCCCGCGATATATTGACCTAAGGCCATTCCTTCTCTTCCATCTGGATCATTATTAACCGCTCCTTTAAGAGATTTAGCAATGAGTTCAATTGCTTTAATATGGAACATATCTGACATTTCCCACGCTCCACGAGTAATATAACCTTCTATAGCATGAGTTAAAGCATCCATACCTGTTGCCGCTGTTAAACCCTTTGGCATTGATGCCATCATATCTGGGTCAACAATAGCCACTACTGGCATATCATGTGGGTCAACACATACAAATTTTCTCTTCTTTTCAACATCAGTAATTACATAGTTAATTGTAACTTCAGCCGCAGTTCCTGCTGTTGTGGCTACCGCGATGATTGGAAGACATGGTGCTTTAGTTGGTGCGACGCCTTCTAATGAGCGAACATCTGCAAACTCTGGATTAGTCATAATAATACCAATGGCTTTAGATGTATCCATAGCGGAGCCACCACCGATAGCAACAATAGCATCTGCGTCCGCAGCTTTACAAGCTTCAACGCCATCTTTAACATTTTCAATTGTAGGATTTGCTTTAATTTTTGAATAAACTTCAAAAGAAATATTTGCCTCTTTAAGTAAATCAGTTACCTTACTAGTTACTCCAAATTTTATTAAATCCGGATCGGTACAAACTAATACTTTTTTAAAACCTCTAGCATTAATTTCAGGAACAATATTTTCAATTGCTCCATGCCCATGATAAGATGTTTCATTTAACATAAATCTATTTGACATATTTTTTAGCTCCTTATTATATTTTTATATTTGATTTTATTATATCATTTTCTAACCTAAAAACAATGTGTAAAAATACACTCATTATGGTTAATTTATTTTTATATAAAGTAATTTAAATTACAAGAATACATGGTTATTTTAAACTATAAAAATAAAAGTGAAAGAGTTAAAGATAATGGTGCAATGATTAAACCATATTTTAAAAATTCTTTAAAACCATAGTGCACTTCTTTAGTTTTTAATATATCTAGCCACATAATGCCTGCTAAAGAGCCAATAGGTGTTAAAAACGCTCCTATGTTAGAAGCAATAATGCATGGATAAATAGAAGATGTGAACGAGGTAATGTTTGCTTCTTCAATAATAAATGAATAAGCTAAAGTCATCGGTATATTATTTAATATATTTGCCGAAAACAGGCTTCCAAACCCATAAAAATATCGCAATATATACTCGTTATTTATCTGATTATAAAATGAAGCAATATGAACAAAAACATCAACTTTTTCTAAAGATAAAACTAATATGAACATCGAAAGTAAAAATGGAATAAGATTAAAAGGCAACTTCAAAAAACAATCATTGATAAAGTTTTGTCTTTTAATAATTGAAGCGATAATCAAAATAATACTTAAACTACATGATGTGATTAAACATATTATGTACATTTCAACTTTTAAAAAATTAGAAAAACATAATGATAAAAGACAGACCCCTAAATGGACTAAAGAAATTATCAATAATTTTTTATGTTCAATATGTACTTGTTCTTGATAATCACATTTTATCTCTATTTTTAATTTTTTATGAAATAATAATATTAATAAAAGAAAAGAAACTATTCCAGATATCAACGTTGGAATAATCATAGTTGAGACATATTCAATAAAAGAAATATGAAAAAAATTAGTTAGATAAATATTTGTTGGATTTCCAATTGGTAAGAGCATTGAAAAAGTATTTGCTGTAACAAATTCCATAATTAAATAAGGAATTGGATTTATTTTCATCTTTTTAGAAAATAAACATATGATAGGCGTGAAAGTCAAAATAATTATATCATTACTAGTAAATATCGTTAAAATTGAAATTAAGATATAAAATGTAAAAAACAAACGAAATTGTGATTTTTGAAAATGATTAACACACCAATTAGCAATATAATCAAAGAAATTTAAATAGTCGATAACAACCGATAAAAAACTGATGCACAAAAACAATATTAAAATTTTAATAGGATTAACCTCATTATCTGTAGTTATTTGCTGCATAAAAGAATTAGCTAATCCTTGCTGAACTATTAATAGACAAATCGCACCAATTACTGGAGCAAAATAAAAAGTTTGAACCCTTCTACCTTTAATAAAAATATATGGCTTTTTAATTATCAATAAGATTAAAGTCAAAATCGTTAAACAAAAAACAATTAAACTAAATATCATATTTATCCCCGACAAAAGAATATCTTACTCTATTTTTTTTAATTGTCAATTTCGCTTTATATGATTTTTAATAAAAATTTTAATTTCATTTATTATTTCTGCGGTTTACTGATTTTTTACGAAATAAATATATCATATTCTATAAAAGCTTTTATCTAAAATTTATAGCAATTTTATTTTATTACTCTCTTCAAAGATTTAATATATTCCTCTACATACATAGGTGAGTCTTTACCATACTTTTCAAATAATTCACCAATTGAAGCTCTAATAATCACACCATCTGAGATATTTATAATTTCTTTTACTTGCTCTTTTGTAAAAGAATCAAGTTCAATAGCGCATGGAATATCAGTATTGTCTCTTATAATTTGAATAATAGAGTTGAGATCTGTTTTGATTTTGCTTCTTGTCTCATTAACTTCAAGACTTGGCACAATATATATAAAACCCTCCGCTTCTTTAGCAATCATAGCGATACGTTCTTCAGTAGATGGAGCAATGAAAGATATTAAATCAATCCCATATTTTTTACATATAGGATAAAATTCTTCTTTTTCTTCAAATGGTAGATCAGGTATAATAAGCCCATCTATTTTAATATCCTTACATATTGATATGAATTTTTCTGCGCCATATGAAAACACTACATTAGCATAAGCCATAAATAACAAAGGTATTTTTATATTTGGGCGAAGTTCTTTGATAAAAGTAAATATTCTATCTGTTGTAGCTCCGGCATTTAATGCACGTAAATTTGCTCCTTGAATAATTGGACCTTCAGCGGTAGGATCTGAAAACGGAATACCAATTTCAATTAAATCTGCACCACTTTTAACTGCAGCATAAATAGCATCAGCGGTAGTTTTAAAATCAGGATCCCCACAGGTGATAAAAGGAATTATTGCCTTTCCACTTTCAAAAGCCTTTTTAATATTACTCATATAAATTCTCTCCTCTATAACGGGCAATCGCCGCACAATCTTTATCACCTCTACCTGAGATGGTGACTACAATAATTTGATTTTTATTCATCGTTGGCGCTAGTTTCATTGCATATGCAACTGCATGCGACGATTCAATAGCAGGAATAATTCCTTCAGTTCTTGATAAATATTCAAAGGCATTAACCGCTTCATCATCTGTAATAGATACATACTCAGCTCTTCCTATATCATGAAGATAAGAATGTTCTGGACCGACACCTGGATAATCTAATCCAGCGGAAATAGAATAAACTGGCGCAATCTGTCCATCCTTATTTTGACAGAAATAAGACTTCATTCCATGAAAGATTCCAACACTTCCAGTAGAGATTGTTGCGGCCGTTTCAAAAGTATCAACACCTCTTCCAGCCGCTTCACAACCAATTAGACGTACTGATTTATCATCGATGAAATTATAAAAGCTACCTATCGCATTAGCCCCACCGCCTACACAAGCGATAATGGCATCAGGAAGTCTACCTTCTTTTTCTTTAAGTTGCTCTTTTATTTCCTTAGAAATTACTGCCTGAAAGTCACGAACAATAATCGGAAATGGATGAGGTCCTACTGCAGATCCAAGACAATAATGAGTATCAGAAAGACGAGTTGTCCATTCGCGCATAGCTTCTGATACTGCATCTTTAAGTGTTGCTGTTCCCGCTTTCACCGACACTACCTTTGCACCAAGAAGTTTCATGCGGTATACATTTAAAGTTTGACGTTCAATATCTTTTTCACCCATAAAGATTACACATTCCATCCCCATCAATGCAGCAGCTGTTGCCGTAGCAACACCATGTTGTCCAGCTCCTGTTTCCGCTATTAAGCGAGTCTTACCCATCTTTTTTGCGAGCAATGCTTGACCAAGAACATTATTAATTTTATGAGCACCTGTATGATTTAAATCTTCTCGCTTAAGATAAATCTTAGCGCCCCCTAAATCTTTTGTCATTTTTTTAGCATAGTACAATCTAGATGGTCTACCTGCATATTCATTTAATAATGTATTAAGTTCCTTGTTAAATTCGGAATCATTTTTATAATAATTATACGCTTCTTCTAGTTCATTAACGGCATTCATCAATAACTCTGGAATATATTGTCCTCCGTGAATGCCAAAGCGCCCATTTGAATTTGTCATATTTTATTTTCCTTTCTGATATATCAGTTATAAAATTTTTCACTGATATTGATTTCTAATTAATGGAGAAAACAATTATATCTATCATGATATTTTAAATAAAAATCAAAGTGGATATAATTGCTATATATTTTTATCTAATTACGCCATGTGACTTTTTCTTTAGAATTAATAATTTTTTTTAAAATTTGCATAACTAGTCCCCTTTAAACAAAAAAATCCTTTGAGTTTCTATCAAAGGAATAAAATAAAACGTCCTTGACAGAAATATTCTCTCTATCAAGGACGAATAATATAAACTATCCGCGGTGCCACCCTGAATTCACGATACGACTCGTGCGCTTAGCAAGATACCAACATATCCCCGACAAATAACGCCTGCCTACAACGTCGCAGAATACTTTGTGAAATCACATTTGACTGCGCCCTCAGCGGTCCATTTGACAACTTGTTTCTTGCCTGTTTCTCAGCATCACAGGCTCTCTGTAAAGGCATCATCGCCGTTATCTCCGCTTCAATGGTTTAAAATATTAATTGCGTATATCATACCAAACAAGCATTAAACTGTCAATAGGCATATAATTGATATTTTAAAGCTTTATGCAATATTTTTTACCTTATCTAAGATAAATTAAGGACGATATTTAGTATTATATCCATTATTTTCATTCGGTCTTAAATTATTTGGATATTCGATATCAGTTTTAATATCAACAACTATTTTTTGAAGTTTCTGAGTGATAAAATAAGGATTTTCTAAATCGAATAATATCGTTGCTTTAGCATTACTAGTAATATAAATATCTCCAACTTTTAACATACGATCAATAATGCCAACTTTTAAATTGACTGAATGAATTTCAGAATAATAAATATTTTTAAAATCAATTCCAATAATTCCAGATTTAACAATAATTCTTTTATTAGTAAATGCATATTCTAAATTTTTATATTGTCTATTGGCAGTTATGACATTTGAAATCCAGATCCATACTGGTAATAGATGAAATGCAAAAAACGCAACTAAGAATATCGTGTATTTAATATCAAATTCCTCAAAGAATGAAAAAATAGAAGCAATGAAACTGACATCAAAAATTAACCAAATTATTGCGAAAGGAAACATTTTAAAAAAAGAATTCAACAAAAACGCTTTCTTTTTAGGTTTACCTTCCCATAATAGTTGTTCATCTTCATCTAAGATATCTTTAATGTTATGATACTTTAAATCCTTTTCTGTTGGCTTAAAATAATTTTCATCAATTTTACCCATATATTTTCCCTCTATATCTTTTATACTTTATATATCTTTTATTTAAAACAATTTTGTTCTTTATTTCAAATACGGCATTAAAGCAACAAAATAAACAATGCAACAAACAGCTGAAATAACAAATCCAAATGCAGAAAATATTTTTCTTTCTTTTTCGACTCTAAAGAAATTAATAATTAACCAAACTGGAATTGCAACTGGTATTACGAAATACAAACAATTGATTAAAACATAAATAATTAATAACCATAATAAGGCCAATATAAAGAAAATTAAATGGACAACTAAGTCTAGTAAAAATCCTAAAACAATTAAAATTATCTGGAAAAATCCTAACGTAATCGCACTAAAGAATTCGTGATGTGTACTTTCAAACCAGTTCAAAGCTAAATTAGATAATTCAAAATCATATCCAAATAAAGTACCTGTAAATTCATAAGGAATTTCAATGCGCTTAAATCCTCCTGCTAAGATAATTATCACATATGCAAGCATACAAATAACTGGTAAAACTACTTGAATAGCATCAATTAATGTAAATTCTGCAAAGGAATCTTTAAAAAAGCTAGCAACCTTACTTTCACCTCTATATACTTTTTCTTTTTTCTCTTTATTTTTGATTTTTTTGGGCTTTACAGATTTTCCCGCGATAGATTTTTTCTTATTTAATAAAGCTTCTGTCTCTTTTTTATGAACTTCCGCTTTTTTTATTTGCTCTTCTCTTTCTTTAATGGCTTGCTTACGTCTATATTCTTCGAGACTTTTACCAAATCTTTCTGTACCATATAAATCTTCCATTGGCTTTGTGTTTTTTAAATCTTCATCTGTAATAGTTAATCCATAGAACTTTTTAACATAAGCTTTTGTAGATTCTATATATTTTTTACTATTTGTATCATGTAAAATATAATTACAAAAGTATTCTTTATATTGTTCTGGTTTGCCGTTTGCATCAAAATTATTGTGATATCGAGTACTACTATAGCCACCAATAGGAACAAAGATAATAGTTTGTCCTAATTCGTTAAATATTTTATCTTTAATTCTTTCTTGAATATTATTAAATTCTTGATAAATATAATCTGTACATGGATAATTATTGTCACCAAGCAAACCCATATAATGCAGTCTATCTTTTTCTCTTCTATCCGCAAGTGGTCTTAGTGATACAGTGTTATATTTTTCTTCACCGCTACAATGTATGTCTTCAGGATGTAAATATAAATCAATAAAATCATAATAAACTACAAAATAAAAATGTGGGATTCTATCTCTTTTTGCATGTTTGGTATACATAAGATCAAAACCATATTCTATTCTAAATCTCATTAATAGATAATCATCATAAGGAGTATATGCAATATTTCCAGGCGCAAGTCCAACAGATTCTTTTCCCATTTTATGATATCCAAAATTATCATCTAGATATCTTTGTAATTTTGCTATTTCTTCTTCAATAAGTTTGATTGCAAGTCCATCTTTGCTCGTATCGGTATAATAATTTATTTTAGCCATATTTTTTATTTCCTTATCGTTTTTATTATACTACAAATATAAACTATAAGTTGATAATTTTGGAACATTTATATACATTAACACATTTTTGTAAAAAATAAAGTTATATTTTAAACTCCAAAAGAATTACTATGTCTATTTTTATCTTTGTTAATTTTAGACAAATTCTATGACTATTCCACATAAGTATATAATTATAAATTCTTTTTTTCGTGCATATTGGGCGTAATAAAAACCCACTTTTGATTGATAATAATCACCATGTTGGTAATAGTTATATCACAAAAGTTTTTGCCGAACAGAAATATAAAAGCTATATCATCATTGACTTTGAAATGCATCACAGGATATTTCAAACATATTTATCAATGATAGCTATGATCTTGACTTATTCTGCGTTTTATTCTACAAAACTATATAATCGCCAATTCCTAATTATCTTTGATGAGGTACAACAATATCTAAGAACAAGATGACTTATTAACCATTTGGGTGCAGATAGCCGCTATGATTATCTTGAAACTGACTCCTTTATTTGGTTGAACGAAATGATGGTTATAAACATTTTAAATCCTACCAATCAAAATATAGAATAACCATTATCCAGAATCATCTCACACAAATGTTATATGGTCGATATTTGATTACTGGTTACACATGCCTTTATGGATAAACGAATTATATCGAGCAATTCTTTTTAATAAATTGAATATTAATGAAGCAATGCATTATATAATATCACACATTCTATGTCTAGAGTAGGAACTCCTACAGATAATGCTTCAATGGAATCGATAAATGGTTGGCTAAAAGAAGAATTATTTAACGATTTCGATATTATAGATTCAAACAATGTTGAAAAATGCATTGAAGATTACATTCACTTCTTTAATTATGAACGCCCTGCTTTTTTCATTAAATTACCTAACTCCTATTCAATTTAAAGAAAAAAATCTCATTAGTTCTTCCTAACAAGATTTTTATATTTAGTGTCTACTTTTTGTTGACTAGTGCACAATATGTCTCAGATTTAGTAACAAACATTGATAAAAATATTTATCAAGAAAATACAACTGTTCATATATTTTATGCTTTAGAAATGGGTAAAAAATATCGTAAAAGATATTTAACTCACTTTAAAAAACCAGATATTAGAGAGCAAAATATGAATCACGAAACTTTCTTTTTCTGTTATCCTAAGGAATGGACAAAAGAAGTTTTTGATTGTGTTTTTAATAATTAGTTTTATAAGTAATCATATAACAAATAAAAAATGGCCTATTTATAATTTCTTCCAAAACTATTTTCTACTTGATTATATTGATTCTAAAGAGTTTTCGTTTAATAAAAAATCATATATATTTAACATTTTATATCCATTTTCTAAATTATTTAGAGGATTATTATCCATTGTTATCACAATTTTTTTAAATCCATCATCTAATCCTTTAAATGCTTTTAGTTCTCTTTTTTTGGTATTTTCATCTTCAATTGTTAAAGACACTTGAATGTAATATAAGTCTTTAAAAGTTCTTACAATGAAATCTATCTCAGATTCTTGATTTTTTCCAATATCAACTTGATAATTTCTTCTTAATAATTCTAAATAAACAATATTTTCAATTATATGAGTCATTTCAATTTGTCTATAACCTATTTTTTGATTTCTTAAACCAAGATCACAAACATAATATTTATTTAATGTTTTTAAATATTCTTTTCCTTTAATATCATATCGAACTGCTTTATAAAATAAAAAAGCATCACAAAGATATTTTAAATAATTGCTAACTGCATCATTATCTACTGTCTTAAATCCATTACTAATTAAAGTGTTTGCTATTTTGTTTGGTGAAACATAACTACCAATTGAAGAACATAATAAATTTATTACTGCGTTAAAAACTTCTTCATTTCTTATTTTGTTTCTTTCAATAATGTCTTTTGTTGCTACTGTATCATTTAGCATTTTAAGATATTCTATTTTTTCATATTCTTTTTCTAATGAATTAATATATGGTAAACCACCATATTTAATATAATTATTGAAAGCAGTAGTTTTATCACTTGTTCCGTCATAGAATTCTTTAAAAGATAAAGGAAATACTTTTATTTCAATCCCTCTTCCACGCAGCTTAGTATTTATTTCACTAGATAATAATTTAGAGTTAGATCCTGTAATATATAAATCACAATTAAAATCAATCTTTATTCCATTAACAACATCTTCAAAATTATCAACAAGCTGTATTTCATCAATAAAAATATAGTATTTGTCGTGCTTATTTATGAGTTTATCTAAATATTCAAATAATGAATTTGAGTTTCTTAGTTTTTCATATCTAATAGATTCTAAATTGATACGTATAATATTCTCATCAGTTACACCAATAGAAAGTAAATAATTATAATAAATATTAAATAGCAAAAATGATTTACCACAACGTCTTATACCAGTAATAATTTTAATGACATCTTTATCTTTATAATCTATTAATTTATTTAAATAGTAATCTCTTTTTATCATCAAATATCACTTCCATTTATATTATAACCGAAAAACTTTTTATTTTAAAGTTTTTTTCGGTTAAGAAATTACTAATAAAAAAAGCAGAAATAAACATTGCTAGTTATTTCTGCTTTCACTTTTATTTATTGAAAACTGCGTCGTTTATTATTTGTGCAAATATGTCATAACCTTTTTCATTTAAATGTATACCATCATCTCTATAAAGATCTTTTCTGGCCTCACCATCTTTTGTTAAAGAAGTAAATGTATCTATACCATTAAGCCAATCAGTATCCGCTACAAGTTTTTTCATTTCTTCTATAAATTGACCATATTCATAATTGAATTTGCCACCTTTATAGCAACTTGGAACTGCCATAGAATATATATAGTAAATTTCAGCATCTGGGAAATCAGCATGCATTTTGTTTAATAAATTTTCCATTAAACTTTCAGTATATTTTCCAGTATGGCCCATATTATTAATGTTATTACCACCTAAATATATCAAAATAGTAGAAGGATTAAATGGTTTTACAAGTTTATCATAAGCGTATAGCCAATCTTCTACAATTGTTCCACCAATACCAACATTGTATCCAAGTCTATTACCGATATCAGTTTGCCAATCGCTCCAATAATCCATAGTGCTTGAACCCATGATGAGTACACCACCTTTTTCAGTTGATTGATATTGTTTTGCAAGTTTATTAATTCTTGTTTCATAAGGTGAAACATAAGTATATTCTTTCATATTTGATACAAAGTTTTCTACATATTGATTATTTGTGTTTGCTGTTAAATTTTTCAAAATAATTGTTCCTCCTTTACCACCGATTGTTGCTGTAGCGTTTTTTAAAAATTCAAATTCCACAGTATGATAAACTAAGCCATTTATTAGTAATGATGTTTTTCCTCCATAATTAACAAGTGTAAAATTCATGGTTGCAGCGTTTTTCACTTGCGGTCTAACAATTAGGGTATATCCTGTCCAATTATCAGTACCATTTTTTATTTCGTGGAAAACTTGATAAGCAGATCCAGTATATTCAAAGACATATCTAACGGCATGTGTTTCATCAAAATAGGCACTTAGTTCTCCTTGTGTCCAAGCGGCATATTCTCCAAATTGCATTTTTCCTGAAATAAGCCAGTATTCTCCACATACTGATTTATCATCTTTAAAAGCAAACGCTTTGTTATATGTACTTTCTGTTTTATAATAAGTACCTGTATCACCATTACTAAAACACCCATTATCTATAAATGCATCTTTTTCAGCTGAAAATTTTACTTCTAAGGTACGATTTTCAAGAGAATTTACAAGTGCATCAAAATCATCACCATAATATGTTTTGAAATTATCGAAAGTTACATTACAATATTGTCTCATTGCTATTATAAACATTGTATATCCCCAATTTGCTTCTAGACTGTACACAAGTTTATAATCTGGCAAATAATTTTTATCTTTGAAATATACTTTTATTTCTTGCCCACTATAAACGAATATGTAATCAATTTGATATTCTGTTCCTTTTGGCATAGTATTATTTTCACAAGTAACTTTATTTAAATCTTTTCCATTTACTGTTGGAAAAGCAAAAATACTATTGTTTGTAGGAT
The DNA here is from genome assembly GCA_902493275.1 of uncultured Bacillota bacterium. GTDB lineage: Bacteria > Bacillota_I > Bacilli_A > RFN20 > CAG-449 > CAG-449. The sequence goes on from CABUOQ010000013.1 coordinate 25,812, forward strand.
AACGGAAAAGTTGGATTTTGACAAAGTTTTGTATATTTTTAGCAATTTGTAATTCGATTTTACTTGCTGCACCACCAGATGTTTTTGTGTCAGTGATATTCAAATGACCAGAAACAGCATATTCATATCCACCTACAGGTACTCCGTTTTGATAAAGTGCACCCATTACTCTTTTGTTTGAGTTTTTACCTTCAACATATACACCACCATCAACATTTTCAACAAACTCATTTATATTTTCTGAGGTGTTTATCAATGAAACGCCTGTTAATTTATCTTTATAATTTATAAGTGCCTCTTTATACATGGTTTTTGCTTGTGCTTCATTTGATATAATTTGTAAATTCTTCATTTTTGCAGTGCACTCATAAGTAGAAATGAACATTTCAGTATAAGTGAGTTCTGGAAGAGTTCTTCTATAAATAACATTACCATCTATGGTCATTATCATACTTCCATTATCCACTATTACACCCATATTTATGCCTTGCTCTTTGTTATATGATGTGGAAGCGATATGTTCTTTGTAATTGAAAAACTCTGATCTATCTTTATAGTCTGAGAAGATAAGATAATGGCTTTCATCTACTCCTCTCATTACAAGACGAATTAGATAATTATCTGCATAAACTGCTGATAAAACTACCTCATTACCTTGAGCAAGTGATTGAGGATAAATTTGTGCTGAAAAGGCATAACTGCCATTTAAGTTTACTCCGTTTTCATCAGTGACTGTTGCAGATCCATTTAATGAATATAATAGATTTTCATAATCATAAGTAACATATTTTTTATCACCACTTCCTGTAAGAGAATGTGTGCTAAAAGGAAGAGCAACATTTACTTCTATTTTTGCTGTGTTTGTTTTAGTTTCATCTTGAGATAAAACATTAAATATAAGTGAATGAGTTTGTTTATCAAAATTTACTTGTACTGTTGAACCTTTAGATGATTGATATTCACAAACCGAATCATAATCTTGTAAATTTAAAAAAGCTTTATATTCGCTTTCAGTAAATGTGACTTTGTCATCGATTACTTGTTTATTATATACTTTTTTTACATCGATATCGGCAAGATTAGATAATAAATTTAATGTAATTATATATTTTGCTGTGTTTCCACTTGAAGATGTTAAATCAAAAATAAGTTGGTTTTCTTTTACTGAAACTACTACATCTACTTCGTTTGGAAGTGTATATTCACATTTTTCTTTTGGTGACAAAATAAGATCATCGTATTGTGCTTGAGTAAGTGTAACATAATCGTCTTTTACTTCTACTCCTGCTACAGAAGTTACTTTAAAACCATCAAGAGGATTAATTTCACTTGTTGTTACATTAAGTGTACTGCTTTCACTTGTTGGTTTATCAAAAGAACTACTTTCACTTGTAGTGTTATTAAGTGAATTGCTACTTTCACTTGTTTTTTCACAAGCACATAGACATAGTGATAAAACGCTAAAAAGCATTAAAAATGATATTTTTTTCATTTTTTTCTCTCCTTAAATCTTGCTTTTTTGTTGACATATTTTTATATGTCTAGCATACTTAAGTTATATTAAATTGCTCTTTTTGTTTCAATACATAAAATTGCAAACTTAAACACAATTACAGGTAATAAAGAGAAAATGAAAACAACTAAAAGAACTGTAGAATTACTTTCTGGCACTACATTAGCCATACGTCCAGATAATTATTATCGTCATCCATTATTATATAATGTTGTGCAATCTGGATATGTAATTGGTGGATTAAAACACTCCGTTTCAAGAGCGGGATATAACTCTTATGGACTATATGGAGTAATTAAGGGTGAAGTAGTTTTAAAAATAAAAAACAAAACGTATAGAGCACATGCTGGAGATACATTATTTTTCTCACAAGAGGATGCTCACACCGTTATAAATGGTGGAAATATGCCATATGAAGCATATTTTGCATATTTATATGGACCTGAAGTTAAAGGATTTTACGATAGTTTTCAAGCAAAATTTACTTATATAATGACAGGCTTTATTCCTCCATCACTTGCAAGTGCCATACAACAAATTACAACTATGATACAATCAGGAAATGAAAATAAATATCTTATTTCTTCGCTTCTTTATAATATGTTAACCGAACTTTTACAAAAATGCGACATAAACGAAGGATGCACTGGTATTACAGAAGCGATTAAATACGTAATGGAACATTACAAAGAAAAAATAACTCTTGACACTCTTTCTTCAATAGCACATACAGATAAGTTTTATTTTATAAGACAGTTTCATTCTCTTACTGGATTTACTCCCAAAGAATATCAAAACGAATTGCGCTTAAATGAAGCATTGAGTTTACTTAAAAACACTGATTTATCTGTAACTACAATAGCAAACGAGGTGGGTTTTGCTGATTCAAGAGGGCTTATTGCATTAATTAAAAATAGAAAAGGATGCTCTCCTTCACAATTAAGAAAAAAATAAAATATTTTTTATATTAACAATATTTCTCTTACAATAAACAACAATGTGGTTTTCTCATTTTTATAATCTTTATCGTAAAATGCTATTTCAAATGTCTAGAAACATAACATTTGATACAATTTCATACCCCCTTCATAAAAGTTCGTACCCTTGAACTAGTTTCGTACCATTTTGTTGTGGTACTAGATTGCCATTTCAATCCTTTACACTATGCTTATCAATATTATCCTTTGAATAAGTATTTTATTTTATCTTCAAGTTATTTTCTTGATGGTGCTTATGGTGGAGTTGTTTTAGTTAAAGAAATCTTATCTCCTTCAACTTCAACGTATTTGTCACATTTAAAATGAATTAGTTTAGACATTAAAATGCATTCCTAATGTATTATATGGAACAACATATACTCCAGATTTAGGATCTCTTGTAAGTCCAAATCCTATACCTACAATCACACATAGAAATTTAGGCTTTTTAGCGACATTATCATTAAATTTAGTTAATGATTTTATTGCTTCATCTATTTGATTATCTCCTAGTTTAATTTCAATTGCACCATATTCACCATCACTAAATTCAACTATAGCATCAACCTCATCATTACTTAAATTATCTCTAAAAGCATAAACGTGACCTCTATAATATTCCATATACACGTTTAAATCTCTAACTACTAAAGACTCAAACAATAATCCAAATGTATTTAAATCATTAATTAGTTTTTCAGATGTTAAGCCTAAAAGAGCAGCCGCAAGTGATGGATCAACAAATCTTCTCTTTACCTTTTTGCCAACCCTTGAACTGGATCTATAATTAGTTGAATAAGCTTCTTGATTATTTATAATGTATAACTTTTCTAGAATGTCTAAATATCTAGATAATGTTCTTTTATTTAATGTTTGTTCTTCGCCATTACTAAAATTAAAGCAATCTCTCAAAATAGTTGCTTCTGCTGCATAACTGGACTCATTTTTTGCTAATGACTTAAGAATCATCATCATTTTTTGTGAGTCAAACAAGAATTTATCATCATTGTAATTTTCATTAACGTCATTTTCTACAACTGACTTTATATATTCACGTGCTAGTAAACCATCACTTTCTAAATTCGAAAGATCTAAATTTTCAGGCCATCCACCATTTATAATAAGTCTAGTAATTTCATAAATATCAAAAGGATCAACTAATTTATTAATTTCCTTTCCTTCATACATATCCATTAAAGAAATATAATCAAGAGATTTACCTAATTCTAATGTTGTCATAGGAAACATATTTATTTTAATAATTCTACCAGTACCAGTATGCTTAATCTTAGATTTCTCTTCCTTATCTAGTAAAGCGGTTGAGCCTGTTAAAATAAAATTCCCTTTTGGTACCCTCAGATCACATTCATTTCTAATAGCATCCCACAATTCTGGCACTAGTTGCCATTCATCAATAACCTCTGGAATATTCTCATTTAAAATTAACTTTGGATTAAGTATAGCTAGTTTTCTTTTCTCTATATCAGTTAATCTAACAATAGAATTACCATGATGCATACTAGTCCATGTTTTGCCACACCATTTTGGACCAACAATTTGAATTGCTTTAAATGTTTTTAAATATAACTCAATAGTTTTATCAATTAATCGTTCTTTATAATTTTCAAGTTTAATTGTCATAGTTAATCACCTTTCAATATGATTCTACTATAATGATGCACTTTTTTCAAACATATAAGTGCACTTTTTTCAAACATATAAGTGCACTTTTTTCAAAAAATAAACGCATTTATAAATAAATTTTTATATGAATTAATACTATAAAATAAAAGGCTTAATACTTTATTGAAGTGATACAGTAAAAGTAGATAGTATTAATAGATTGATACTTCTACTTTTTTTGTTATTCTAAATATAGGAGGGATTGCAATGGATAATAAAACATATCATCTGTATACAGATGAAGAAAAACTCGAAATCATTAAAGACCATGAAGAAAACAATTTATCTATTAGAGCTTGTGCAACTAAATACAATATTGCTAAAACTTCTTTGGTTATGTGGCTTAGATCCTATAGAAAAAATGGAATAGAAGGTCTAAAGTCACAAATCGGAAAACACTGCGGTCCTAATAAAGTAAGACATAAAGGTTCCTGCAATCCGAAAACAACAATCGAAGAATTACAAAGAGAAAATCTTAAACTACAAGTAGAAATTGAAAGATTAAAAAAAGGTTATCTTACGAAAGGAGTTGGTGCCAAAAAGGAATTCATTTATATAAACAACAAGAATTTCAAATCATTAAAGAATTAAGTAAAAATCATTCTATTAAAATACTTTGTGAAATTATGGATGTAAATAGATCAAGTTATTATAAATGGTTAAAAAGGAAAAACAATCCTTCTCAAAAGATACTTCAAAGAGAAAAGGATATTATTCTAATCAAAGAAATACATCATAAACATCCATCACACGGATATAGATGGATAAATGCTTATGCTCATTCACATTACAATATGAATTGGAGTGATAAGCATGTCCATCTGTGTTGTAAATATGCTGGAATTATATCTAGTGGTAAGCATTATAAATATGTAAAACCAGGTGAAGAAAGAGTCAAATAAAAAAACCTAATAAATTGTTCGTGGAAATATTTGTCTCGTCCATTAGAAGTTATTGTTTCAGATATGACAGCATTTTACGTCAAAGGAAAATACTATGAATTAACCTTCTATTTCGATGCATTTACAAAGGAAATCTTAAGCTTTAAATTATCCGGTAGACGTGGGGATGCTCAGCCCTATTTTGATGGTTTGAAAGAGGTATTAGAAATTATAAAAAAAGAAGGTACACAGGAATCAACAGTTTTGCATACCGATCAAGGTTATGTATACTCTTCCATAAGCTATAATGAGCTCATTAAAGATTATAACATTAAACGTTCTATGAGTCGAGCAGATACTCCAACAGATAATCCAGTAGATGAATCTTTAAATGGATGGATTAAAGAAGAATTATTTTTAGATTTTGATTTAGGGCATTCATTAGATGTCAAGCAATCAATTATTGATTATGTCAAGTATTATAATAACGAGCGCCCAGCGTACTCATTAAAATATAAAACACCAACTCAGTTTAAATCTGAATTGGTGTTAAATCAAGTCTGATACATGTCTACTTTTGCTTGACAAGTGCAATTTGTATCAAACCTATGCTTTCAATATGGTGGGGGCGGTGGGACTCGAACCCACACAATCTCACGATTATCAGATTTTGAGTCTGACGCGGCTGCCATTACGCCACGCCCCCAAAGCAACATTTTCAGTTGCATTAAAATATTACCTAATTTTATTTAATTTATCAAGCAAATAATATTAATATCTCATTTCAAGTCTTATTAATAGTTTATATGAAATAAATGACATTAAATTATAAATCTATGTTAATATATTTGTAAGGTGAAAGCATATGATTAAAAAAATATTACAAAATTATGATTGGATGTTTAAAGAAAATTTTTCTAAAAGTGATTTAACATTAAATTATTTTAATGGATTTAAAAAAGTACAACTACCTCATACCAACAAAGAAGTACCTTTAAATAATTTCGATGAAACAATCAGTCATATAACTAGTATTTATAAAAAAATTATTGATATTAATGATATTTCTAAGCGATATATCCTAACATTTGAAGGTGTTGCACATTATGGGCAATTATACGTTAATGGAGTATTTATAAGCGAGCATAAATGTGGTTACACTAGATGGAGTAGCGATATTAGCAAACAATTAATTTTAGGAAAAAATGAAATTGCTGTTATTGTAGATTCACATGAAATAAATCAACCACCTTTTGGTTTTGTAATAGATTATCTTTGTTTTGGCGGTATTTATCGAGAAGCTTATCTAGAAGTTTATACCGACACTTATTTCGATGATTATTATTTTCATTATGACAAAGAAAAATGGTATTTTGATTATCATTTGATTAATCCTAAAGGAAAAATAAACTTAAAGATAATTAAAGACGATATAATTATAGTAAATAAAACTATATCTACAGGTGATATACTTTCAGATATCCTTCCTAAATTAGAATTATGGGATATAGATAAGCCTACTTTATATCATCTACATGTTGAAATAATTAATGATTGTGTTTTAGATACACTAGATGAAGATATCGGATTTAGATATGCTGAATTTAAAGAAAATGGATTTTATTTAAATGGAAGAAAAGTAAAAATACGAGGACTTAATAGGCATCAAAGTTATCCTTATGTCGGTTATGCCATGCCAAAAAGAGCTCAATATGAAGATGCTGACTTATTAAAATACACTTTAGCGTGTAATGCTGTTAGAACATCACACTATCCTCAAAGTCCAGATTTTCTTTCTCATTGTGACAAAATAGGTTTAATGGTATTTGAAGAAATCCCTGGATGGCAAAATATCGGTGATGAAGCATGGCAAGATATCGCTTTAAAAAATGTTCAAGATATGATTTTAAGAGACCGTCATCATCCTAGTATAATTCTTTGGGGTGTAAGAATTAATGAATCAAGAGACTACCATGAACTTTATATAAAGACAAACGCTCTAGCTCATAAACTTGATCCATATCGTCAAACAGGCGGTGTAAGACACTTAATAAACTCTGAAATATTAGAGGATGTATATACCTTTAATGATTTTATCTGCGGTGGAAAAGATTTAATATTACGTGATAAATCAGAAGTAACACCAACACATAAGCCTTATTTAATAACCGAATACTGCGGACATATGTATCCAACTAAATCATTCGATAACGAAACAAGAAGAACAAACGTTGCTAAGATACATGCCAACATATTAATTGCTGCGAGTAAAGATGATAAAATAGCTGGCAGCTTTGGCTGGTGTTTTGCTGATTATAATACGCATCGTGATTTCGGAAGTGGTGATTTAATATGTTATCATGGCGTGATGGATATATTTAGAAATCCAAAATATTCCGCCTATCCATATATGTCTTTTTCTAAAGAACCATTTTTAGAAGTAACCTCTAATTTTAATATTGGTGAATATGATGCTGGGCTTTTAAAAGAAGTATTGATATGCACAAATTGCGAAAAAGTTGAAATGTATCATGGTGAAGAATTGATTAATACTTTTTATACTAGTGCTGATCTTAGTTCACGTTGTTTTGTACTATCCGACTTCTTAGGAAATGTTCTTCAAAAAAATCATAATAAATCAGATGAAGAAGCATCTCAAATTAAAACAATTATAAAAGAAATAATTACTAATAATGGTATCTTCACCGAAATGCTTAAAAATAAATATGGAATTTCAGCATTACAAGAAGCATGGAATTATTATGGAAAGTATGTAGCCTGTTGGGGATATCGTCCTTTAAATTACACCTTTAAGGGTTATATGAATAATAAGTTATGTAAAGAAATAGTTAAAGGGCGACAATATTTAAAAGACATAAAAGTAAGTATTGATACCACTACATTATATACAAAATCATCATACGATGTTGCTAAAGTTACTCTAGAAGCAATTGGAACTTTATCTAACAAGATGGAATACGCTCAAGATGCTTTCCAAATCAAAACAGAAGGCGATATTGAATTAATTGGCGATAATATTATTAGTTTAATCGCTGGAATCCGTTCATTTTATATAAAATCCACATCATTAAGTGGTAAAGGAACTATATATATTGAGTCTCCTCGATTTACTTTTGATCCAATTAATATAGACATTATTAACGAAGAATTAATTTAACTTATTATAAATTGATTATAAAAAATTAATTAGCTAAAAATATATATAAAGCTTATGCTTTAAACAAATTAAATTAATTTTTTAGTTTTGTTGAAAGATAGTTTAAACATTTGCTAGATTATAAGAAGAGAGGTTAAGAAAATGTTTGCTCCTGAAGGTATTTATGAACCTGCTGGGATGTTTACACCAGCTCATTTTATTTCACTAGGCATATGTTTAGTTGTTTTAATCACATCAATTTATTTTTCTAGAAATATCTCAATAAAAAACTTAAAGAAAATAACCTTTATAATGGCTATTACATTTACTATTTTAGAGATAATAAAAATTTGTTATAAATTCATTGTATGCAAACATTCTTTCACAAGTTTTGATTCCTGGCTCCCTTTATATTATTGTTCACTATTCATTTATACTACATGGATGTCCATTAGTAAAAATAATTACATAAGCAAAATCGGTGATTCATTTATATCATGCGGATGTATAACTGGAGGTTTAGCTTTTTTAGTATCACCTAGTACTTCATTAATGATTGTTCCTATCTGGCACTTCTTATCAATACATAGTTTACTATTTCATACTTCAATGGTTTACCTTGGATTTATGTATATATATCGTGGTCTATTTTCTCCTGATAAAAAAGAGCTATTACAATACACAATTTTCTTAGCGTTATTTATGATTCCTGCCGAATTATTAAACATCATCAGTGGAAGCAATATGATGATGCTACGTGAACCATTTAATTTTCCTATTAAATTAGCTTATGATATATATAATTTTAAGCCTGCACTTTGGACACTGATATCAGTTTTAACATACTGTCTTGTTCCATTTGCCTTTAGTTGTTTTATTTATTTCATAATTAATCTATTTAGAAAAAAGAAACAAAAAACTGCCTAGTTAAATAGGCAATTTTTTATGTTTTTAACTTAACTTTCCAGTTAAGTTTTTTGGCGCTAAAATATAGTGAATTTTTCATCAATGTCGTTAATGGCAAAATCATCACTGCCCTCAACCAAATAGATATGATTTTTATCTTTTATAAAAAACAATCGCCAAATTATTTGTCTCATTTTTCATTAAGGCAAATACATAAGAATAACAATGCCTTTTTTAATGTATAATAGAAATCATAATAAATTAATTTTGTTCTTTTTTGTTAAACCATGACATGAAGAACATAATTATAGAACCAATTAAAGATGGAATCGCAATTGAAAATGATGAAGTAAAATATAATTGGAAAAAGGTATATTCATAATAACTCCATCCATACTCACCTAAATATGAGCGTACTACTGCATTATTTTTAAATATAATTGTCATAGTCATTAACACTACCGAGAAAAATCCAGTAACTATAGATAAAATAAGAGGAACAACATTTTTTATCTTTTTATTATTATCAAATAAAACAATAAAAATTCCATTTATTAAATATATAACCGCCATAACTACCGTGATTATTAAACTTGTAGTAGTGAATACTGTTATTTGATTTTTAAAATCTCCTCTACTAAGTAATTCTGCATTATATGAATTTGGAATCCATATTTTTGTAGTAATCATATCATATGCACTTATGATATTAAACACTCCATTCAATAAAAAAATGAAACATAAAACAATTGTAATATTGAAAACTATTTTCTTTGTATCTTTCATAAATACCTCTTCTTTCTTCAAAGATATTATAGCATATATATAAGGAATTAAAAGACACAAAAAAACCTTATCAATGGATTATCCACGAATAAGGTTTAATAATTTAGTTATTAATTATCTTTAAATAATTACGCTACAGTATAGAAGAATTGAATTTTTGAAATATAGAATGCTTTAGAAGCAGTTTTAGTTCCAACTTTAACGACATTAGATTCAGTAATTTCATAAATATAATCATCAATAGTGCTAGTTACTTGTTGCTCACCAATATCATTAATTGTCATATCCACTTTATCAGAATCTTTTCCAGTCATAGCAGTTACTACTACTTTGCTAATTTTTATGTTAGATTCAAATGTAAAACTGATCCATGTATCTGTAACCGTAGAGCTTCCACTACCTAATTTAACCATACTTCCAGATTTATCCCAGTAAACTTTAGAACCACAATCTGGTGTAATATTCATTCCTGTTTTATTAACATCACTGAATTTGCTTTTAAAATTAGCAGTTGTTTGAGTATATTTTGTTTCACCAAATGTAATTTCAGTAACACTATATTCTGGTGTAGTAACTTCTTCAGCCTTCATAATTTTAATAGTAAAGAAACTTTCACCATCACAAGGATCAACTTCAAAATAAGCCACACCTTCAATATCACTTACTTCATAAGCAATATAAGCATTATCTGCATTATCAACTGTGTCATATGTTGCTTTTAAAGTTACATAATCAGTTGCGCTAGGTTTATAAGCGGCTCTAATAGGAGTATTTGTATTATCTAAAACTTCAAGAGCTACTAATCCTTCAGTAGATGGGCTAGGGAGTTGAGCTTCAGTTAATGTAATTCCTAATTTAGCATTAATATTTACAAGAGGTTCAGCCATTGTAGGAGTTACAACTTGTGTTAACTTAGCATAAATTTTAATAGTATCTGTAGTATTTAAATTATTTCTAATCTCTGCATCAGTTGCTTCTGTTGTTAAAGTATCATCTAAATAATATAATGCATCATACTTTTCACCACCAATTTTAATTTGCTTAGGTTTAATTGTTTCGTGAAGTTCTAATGCTCTTCCACTCACAAGAGTTAAGCCATCTAAAGCTCCACCTTTAGCAATAATGGTGTATCTATATGATTCTAAACTTCTTTCTGTATATGTTGCTTTATATGTTGTATCACCTGTAACCGCAACGATCTCGGCATTCCATCCAGTAAAAGTATAGACCTTTTCATCATCATAAAATGTATTAGTTTGTCCTGGATATTCTTTAGCACCACCATGATTAGGTGTTGCTTCTGGAGCAGTAGGTGTATCTCCATAATTTAAAGTTTCAGATTTTAATTCATTGTCATTAAAATCAACAAACTTAATAGTGTATTGATTAACGCTGCCTTCAAATACTGCAACAAATTTAACATCTTCAATTACCTTATATGTTGTTAAATCAACAAGAGCACTATCAGCAGTACCTTCTATTTTCCATCCTTTAAAAGTATATGTATATTGAGCATCAGCTGCTTTTACTGGTTCTTCACCATTATATTCAGGAGTGCCATTATAAACTACATTATTATCAGTTTCAACGATGCTTCCTTCGACTTCCCAAGTTACAATATGAGTAGTGATATTTTCTCTAGTAAACTTACCATAAACTGTAATATCATTAGTTAAAGTAATAGGAGTATATACTGTTGTTAATTCTTCATCTACATAATAACTATCGAAATGATAAGCATATGTAGCGTCATTTGCTTTAGTGGCTGGTTGTAATTCTAAAGTTGTACCTTTATAGAATGGACCGACATTAGGATTAGTAACATCAGTTGCCACCTCTTTTTCTCCATTAACGACATAGAATACGAAATTAACATTAACTTCTTCTCTAGTCATTTTTGCATAAATATGAATTTCTGTTGGCGAAGGATCCTTATCAATATAAGCAGTAAAGTTTTCTTCATTTAATTCATTGGTATATGTTTCATCGAGATACCATCCACCCCAAGTCCAATTTTCTCTAGTAATTGGTTCAAGAGATAACCATAGTTTTTCATTTTCTTTTGCTTCATACAAAAGTTCCAATTCACCTAATTCAGTTGGGATGTGAAGATAAATTGGCATATCAGTAGTAATATAGAAGACACCAACAATAGAGACATTTCTTTCTAAAACAAAAGAATAAGTACTTTCTGTAGAAATGATCTCGTTCTTATTTTCATTTAATAAATCAACCCAAGCAACAAATTTGTAATTATCATTTGGTGTTGCTGAAATTGTGACTTCATCACCAATATGATACACTTCTTTAGCGCCACGAGTTACTTCAACAGTTCCTCCTCCTTCAGTAGTAAGAGTAAAATCCACTTCTTGAGGAAGGCTACTAGATCTAGGAACAAATAAAGCTGCGAGCATTATCGCTACACAACTAATTCCTATGCAGATGTAACAATATAGACCTTATATAAAAAAAGTGTTAAAATTAACAAATTTATCTTAGAAAACTTATTTTAATTCTTTAAGAATTCGAGAATATACATTATCATTCCATCCAGTTGATAAATCTTCTTTAGAAATAAATAGATTACTTTTCTGTATATCTTGCCATAATCTTCTTAGCATTAGGATGTATGAATCATAGTCATTCTCAACAACTGCCATTAAGTCAATATAATATTTTTTCTTATATATGTATCCATTGTACATATCATTTAATTGCTTACAAATGATTATTGCTCCTCCAATACCTTTAAGTTCATCATCTAAACTATTTTTTTCAAAAATCAAAATATGCAAAAACAAATGCTCTAATATATTACAATAAACTAATCTATTAGCTTTTTGAAATTCAAACGAGTGATTAACAGCATATTTTGTGTCAGATAGTAAAACAAATTTATCTTCATCAATATGATGACGGATTAACCCTTCCGATGTTCTTGACCCCTTTTTATCTTTAGATACGCAATATTCACTTAAAAAATAATCATGCTTAACTGGACCATATTTATCTATTAGAAATTTAACGAGTTCCTCATATGACATTTTCATTATTTTACTATAGTAATCTTTTCCTGTTTCAAACACAATAATTGGAGTATAGTCATATTTTTTTAACATTGACAAGTCTATATTATTATGATTTTTATTTTCTTTAATTATTTTAACATTAGAAGAATCATTCGCACGACTATTTTTAATTCTTTCTTTTTCTTCATTTATAATATCTGTCAATGTTTTGTTATCAATGTCAAGGCTTTGTTGAGCAGCATCAGATTTATCAGCAAATGCATCAAACAATTTCTGCTTTTCTTCTAAAACCTCATTAATTCTTTCATCTATGGTATCAGTGCATAATAATTTATACACTAAAACATTTCTAGTTTGTCCCATTCTATATGCTCTAGAGATAGCCTGATTTTCAATTGATGGTTTTAATTGAGGTTCACAAACAATTACAATAGATGCTGACTGAATATTTAAACCCGTACCACCTGAATTAATTTGCGCAAGTAATACTGTTCCTGCTGGAGCGCTATTAAATTCATCAATTATTTCTTGTCTTCGATTAACATTAACTGACCCATTGATTGGATTTAAACATTTTCCTTTCAAAAAGTCATATATTTTTGAAATCGTATTAAGAAAGAATGAAAACACTAATACTTTTCTTCCTTCAAATTCTGCTTCTGACACTATTTCTTTCAATCTTTGCGCTTTACTAGACTTATTTAAGTCATCAATATTCCATGACACCCTTCTTGCATCATGAAATTTATTATCTAAAACGGCTTTTTCATAAGCATCTCTTTCATAATCATTAAGCATGCACCACTCCTTACTTTCAATCTTATCTGGTAATTCAGTTAATACATCTTCACGTTTTCTTCTATAATATACTGGTGCAATCTTTTGCCGAAATTGAGGTGCTGATGCCATAAAAGTAAATCCTCTAACACTATTTGCAATAGATGGATTAAGTATTTCTATTAACGATATCATTTCATCTACGTTATTTTCCAAGGCTGTACCTGTCATAAACAACAACCTTTCTGCATGGGTAGCCAAATTTCTTGTAATAACACTTCTTTTTGCAGTCGCATTCTTAATATAGTGTGCTTCGTCTATCACAAGTAACGAAAACTTATAATTCTCTTCTAACTCTATATATGAAATCGATTCGTAATTTGTAACGGCAACACCACCTGTTTTTAACCAAGATTGAAATGCTGTAACTTTTCCACGTCCATGAATCATTATGTATCTTAAGCGACTATGTTTTCCAATTTCTCTACACCAATTTGTAACAACAGAAGCAGGACACACAACCAAAAAATGAGTAGCTCCAACATTTTTCAAAGAAACCATTGTAGCTATAGCCTGAATAGTTTTTCCAAGCCCCATTTCATCACCTAAAAGAACATTTCTTTGATGAAGTATATATTTAACTCCCCATTCTTGATATTTTCTCAGAGTGCACAAAAGCCCATCAGGAAAAAAGCATTCTTCTTGAATTTGTCTTGCTAATTCTTCTGATAGTCCATAAATTGTATCATCTGTTCCGAGAATATTTGGGCATATTTCTTCAATCACATTATAATATTTAATAGAGTTATTAGAAAAGTCTATCCAAGCATCATCATCTTTTTTGCTAATACTATTAAATTCCTTAATAATATCAAGAACCATTATTTCATATTTAGATGATAAAGTATCTTTGACATCATTGTATGCCAATATTACACTATTAATTTCTTCATCATCTAAAAATGGCCATTTTACACCCGCACCAATTTTACATAATAAATCAAAATCGGATTTTATATGATCATCATATAGACTATTTAGTTCATCTATTTTAATAATGGAATCTTTTTCCAATATATAATGATAAATTGCATATATAACATCTGTAGCGGATTTTGATTTATTATCTAGGGATAATTTTATTTTTACTTCATTTTTAATTTTCTCTACATAATAATCACATTTACTTTTAATGGTATATGACATATCTTCACTAATACCATATATTGAAGCAATTTGTGATCTAGAAGCACCAAATATATCAGCAAAATTATTAAATCCTGCATCGCGTAAGTATTTTATTTTAATACCTGTTTTTTCTTTTGATAATTCATCAATTGAAACACTTCTTAATAAATTAACTAATTCTTCGCTTAGCAATTTAGTAACTGCATTTTTAATATCATCCCTCCGTTTTTGTATTTTATTTTTAATTCTATCTATTCTTTTTACTAAAGAATTATATTTGGTTTCATATTTTTGAAAGAGCTTTATACTCACATTATTTAAAGGATCTATGACATTAGCCTTTGTTAAACATTCCCAATATTTAGACTTATCAATCAAAAAATCATCTATAATTGTAGCTATATTTGTTTTATCGATATTCTTAATCGAATCTAATATATTCTCGCTTGAAGTAACAAAGTATTCATGTCTCATCTCTACTAGTTTAGAATAGGATTCTTCAATAATCTGTTTTTTATGTTTAGAAGAAAATAACCAAAGTAACGCATTAGAACCAAATGAAAGATTAGACATCAACTCATTTACTTGCGTTATGTATGTATCATATAAAGACTTGCAAGCATCAGCATATTTGCAATTTTCTTTAAAATAATAAATATTTGCAATGAAGGTTTGTATATTAGAATTTTGTAAATCCAATGGTTTTCCATTAAGACCTTGTTCAACTAAAGAAGAGAAAAAATCATAACTATTTAATATTTGTAACTGACTTCTAATATTATCTTGATAATCTTTAGGAAATGCTGAATTATTTTTTAAATCTCTAAGTAATTTTTTATAAAATTTTATCTGCTCTTTTGCGCTAGCATAGTCAAATGTTTTAGGCATATAATCCATCTCCAGTACAATTTCTTATATAGTTCAATTATATTCCTTATTTCGACACAAAAAAAGTATAAATAAATGGTATAAAGTAAATATTATTTTTGAATATAAATCATTTTTTATTTAATAAAATACACTCGATTTTCTTTAATTTTTTTTGGTGAATAATTCATTAATGAATATCCTAAAGCAATATGCCCTACGCCTTCATATTCTGATAAATCAAGGTCAATTGAAGATAATATTTTCTTTCCTTCATCAGATTCAAGTTCTTCTTTTGCACGATGAATCCAACAAGTTCCTAATCCTTGATTAGTAGCTTCAATCATCATGCTTTCAATCATTGTTGAGCCATCATATTTAACGTTCGCCCATTTTTTGACTGCGACTAAAAGAATAACTGGCGCTCCATAAAAAGGATCATTTTCTTCTTTTACACCCATTATTTTGCAATTTAATTTTGATATTTCATCTCTTGTTTTTTTGTTAGTAATGGCAATTATAATTCCATTTTGATATCCCATAGCATTTGACGCGTATAATCCCGCTTCTATGATTTCCTCTAGTTTTTCCTTTTCAACAATTCTATTCGCATCAAATTTCCTACAAGATCTTCTATTCTTTATCGCTTCTAACACATCTTTCTCCTAAATATATAATTACATATTTTCATTAATATCTTTCAACTTTTGTTCTAGTTCCTCAACTCTTTCTTCTAAAGAAACAATCTTAGCATTTACCTCATATATATTTATATATCCAAACTTATCTACTCGCGATTTATATTTATTGTAATTATATTTTGTTGGTATGACCAAATATAAAATGATACCAAGCAAAATCATGACTGCGCCTAATATTAGAAATATTATATTAAGTTCTTCAATGTTTAAAAATATTGAGATAATTATAAATATTAATCCCACTATACCGAAAACAAATAGAAAGTATTTCTTTACTAACTTAGCCTGTTTTTCTTGCTTTTCATCAAACATTTGTTTTTCTTTATCATCCATATTTTATAACTCCTATTGATAATGTAATTATATCACGTATCATTTTAGATAGTCATAAAAACGTATAACAATAATAAACCCACTATTGATACAATAAGTAAATTTATAATTGCATCAATACTTCTTTAATATCATCATTAAAACAAATAGATCTATCAACTATTTCTTTAGGAACATAAGCTTCTTTTTTATTAATACAAACATATGTGGCATTTAAATTATGCGCGGTCATTTTCCAAAAA
Source organism: uncultured Bacillota bacterium (assembly GCA_902493275.1). Taxonomy (GTDB): domain Bacteria; phylum Bacillota_I; class Bacilli_A; order RFN20; family CAG-449; genus CAG-449. The sequence continues at coordinate 42,852 of CABUOQ010000013.1, forward strand.
GAAAATTTAATAATTCCTGGTGTGTTATATCCTACTCCTAATTCTAAAAACACAATTCTTTTATCAATGTTTTTTAAGATAAATTGTCGATATCTTTATAAAGCCCTATTACAATTTTCATCTTCAACAAAATTATTATCACTACGCAAATGAGTTTCTAACTTTCTTCCACAAATAGAACATACTGGGATTAATGAAGATGGTATTTCATGAGTTATAGGATCAATATTATTTATCATATTTAATATATGATTTTTATTATTAAACGTTTTTTGACAATGCGAGCATTGGAATAATCCATAATCTCCTTGCGTATAAAAAAGTCGATTTTTATCAAATCCACTTAATTGAAATTGATGATCAACATTAGTGGTAAGAACAAAATACTCTTTTTCTTTTATTAAATCATATAGCCTCTTATATAAAGGTAATCCGCATTCCTTATAACGATTTAAATAAATAAACTTTGACCAATATCCCCAATATGATTCCTCATTATCGAAATGATGAAATCCTGCAGAATACATATCATTATATCCATATTTATCATGCATATACTTAAAATTATTCAAAAAATTTGTTCCACCATATTCAAAACCAGCGGATGAAGATAATCCTGCACCCGCTCCAATGACAATAGCTTTTGCTTTAGAAATCATCTCTTTTAATTTCTCGATTGTAGACATCATATTCCTCCTTTTTAAACACATTGAAAATAACTTTTTTTATATTACTTAGGTTATTTACAAAATAATCACCTACCTCTTTAAGTGCAATTTTACATGCTTTATTATCGGATAAGCATAAATTCCAGTAGAGATACTACAAAATACAATTGACTCTATATTATTCTCTTCTGCGATTTTTAAACATGACATATAGCAATTATATAAATCATTTTCATTTTCTTTAGTAACTTTGCCTTTGACTATAGGTTCTACGGTATGAATAATATATTTGCTTGGAAGATTATATCCTTTTGTAATCTTTGCTCTTCCACTAGGTTCTTTCTTTTTTTGAAAGGACATTATTTTCATTAAATCTCTTCTAACTTGAAGACCCGCAAAAGAGTGAATAGCATTATCAATACAATTATGAAGTGGATAAAAACACCCTAACAAATCACTATTAGCCGCATTTACAATGGCATCTGCTTTAATTAAAGTAATATCGCCTTGCCATAGATAAATATTATTTTTAATGGGAATAAGTTCATCAACATCAACTATAGTTTTATTTTTATAACTATTTTGTATGATACTATCTTGAGCTTGATAATATTCATCTATTAGATTATTAGGTAATGTAATATTCATCAGCGCTCTAAACGTCTCAAAATTATATTTATTTCCTTTTATATTGATTCTATTAACTCTTTTAAGGTAATCGATAGCGTATTTTAAATTATCTTCGCTCATATAATATTGATTGCCTCCTTATTACAGATTTCTAAGCAAGCTCCGCATTTTAAACAATTATTCTCAATGATTAACTTATTTTGAATATCTATGCACTTTTGAGGACAAACTTTTAAACAATTGCCACAACTAGTACATTTATCCTTATTTACGATATACTTCTTCAAATCATTTTCTTTATAATTATTCGTAAATGTTTTTCTAAATATCGGTCTCGCTGTTAAATCAAAATATTCACCTTCCCACGAATAAATTTTAAATATCTCTAAAACTTTACTTGTCTCACCTGGATATATATCATACATAAATTTATTGTTTTCAAATAATAAAGGTAAATAACTTTGATCTACTTTCATCACTAATCCTGAAAGAGAATAAGCTTTTTTATCTTGGCATATTGTAATAGATACATATGGATTTAATTCGAGTTCTTTATATAATTGCTTACCCCTTGCAGTTAAGAAAAAAAGGCAATTATCTTCTAAATACATCATGTCAATAATTCGATTAGATGGTTTACCATCTGTCGTAATTGTCGCAAGGGATACATCTTTAATTTTTATTATTTGATTTAGAAAGTCTTTTTCGTCCATAGCAATATCCCCCCTATGAAATAAACAAGTGAACAATTAATGCTCACTTGTTTAAAATTATACTTTATTTTGAAAAGAAGGTACTCGCAGTAATATCAAGATAATTTAAACCTGAATAATTAGGGTATTCTTTTTTAACCGCTTCTTTAAACAATTCTGCATTATCATAGCGCTTAGCAAGTGTTTTAATATTCTTTATATACTCAATCTTAGTTTTAACATCATTTAAATCTTCGGGATCATAATGTGATGTTAACACTAATTCATAACCATTTTTAACGAACTTCTCTAAATAATCAATCATCTCATTAGCTCCAACAAATCCAGCGATAATTGAATGGCAATCATGTCCTAACATATGAGTATAAATAACGTTAATTTCTGGAATAATGACATCGAAAGCATCATTGGTTTCAACTAAATCAAGTTCAATATCAGCGATATTTAACCTATCTCCTGGAACAAGATTTGTAACTTGATGAATAGAAGAATCAAAGATATTTCCAAAAACTTTGGTGAAGTTATTTACTAAACTTTTTCCGCCACCAATTGTTCCAAACTTATTTGCTTTATTGGTCGCGTATTTTTTTACATTCGTTAAGAATTTACCACCGCCCATGTGATACGCTAATACTAAGCCTTCAACAGAAACATTAAGTGATTTAATATAAGTTTCAAGTTCAACAATATTATCATAGAAACAAGGTGATTCAATAACTACCATCTTATTATTTTTAATAAGCATAATTGCCTCATCATCGATAAAATCATTAGTGCGATATACTTGAAGATTAATTTTATCAAATGAGTAACTATATATAGCACCTTTCTCTAATTTAATTGTTTTGCAATTTGTTTTATTCATTTTTTCCTCCTATAAATTACTTTATCTTTTTTGCAATTATATTATAGAATGAATGTGTCAAACAAAAAATTACGCACTTTAAAGTGGCATAGTATCTTTTTAGATACTATAGCTAAAACAAGCCTTTTATTATCTTTTTTTATTAAATATTATGTTTAACTAATTCATTAAAGGAATGATTATTCACTATTTCGTAAATTATTTCATTAGATTCTAAATCAACTATTTTAAAATACTTATCATCAATAATATGTATAGTTCCTAATCCGCATTTTAAATAACACATCTCATAAAAATCTATTTGATCAGGCACAATTGAAGTTTCTTTAAATATTAAATTAGAAAGAAATGTTCTTTCATCCATTATTTTTTCAATTTCAAGAGTTTGATCTTGAATATATGTAAAATCATATATTGTCGACATAAAAAATGAACTACCATAATAAGAAGAAAAACTAGGTAATGAACTCATATATTCATAGTAATTATTTTTATAAGTGAAACCATTCATATAACTTGATATTGTATAATTATTGCCATTTTTTAAATGAATAGTTAAATACTTTGAAGAACCTCCAGCCCAAAGAGGATCTTTTCCTTGATATACTACACATTGTTTTAAAAAATAATATACTTTTTCAAGTTCTTCATTTGTACTTGTTATCGTATATGTATTAAAAGATGATATCGATGGTGCAACAGAGCCATAATTATTTTCATTTATTGCATAATCTAAATCTTCTAAAGTTAAACCATCAATCCATGTATACAAAGAACTTAATAATGTATAATCCATTCCTTTAGTTTGAAAAGAGACTATAACATCATATGAAGGCATAATAAAACTATATTTCCAAACATAATTATCTTTATATGTTCCATCTTTTTGCTTCGAATAATATTCATCATTTAAATACATAGATAAATCAACATCACATAAAGATGTAGTATATATTATCACCTCTTCACCAGAACAACATTTTTTGTCATGTGAAGCATAAATAACAAAATGATTTGGATCATTAATTGTTAAAGAAAACGATTCACATAAAGTAGCATCACTTGAAAAATTTTCAATTTTAGATAATCTATCTACTCCACAAGAGAATAAGCCAATCAATAATAACAAAGTGAAAAGTTTTAAAAAAGCTTTTTTCATAATAATTAATCTCCTAATAAATTAAATAATCAACCATCTCTTTTTTTTTGAATTATACAATATATATTTATATATTCAAAATACGCATTGAATGGTATCATTAAATATACTTATTAATCTTTTAATTTTGACAAATGTATACTTATATTTTTAATTCATTATATTTATATGACTTTATTAAAGAATTATTATCTTAACTCATCGCATAATATGGAATTATTACATCATTATGATTCAAATTTGAAATGGTAATTAAAATAGATTCTTTACATTTTAATTTTATGTATTCATTAAGAACTTTTCCTTTGTTCAAAAAATTGCTAATCTTCTTTATCTTCAATAGTTTCCCAATATCCTGTCTTGTGGGAGCCATCTCTTTTGATTATGTTTTTTCTAAAAGGAAAGATATAGTTCGTTGAACCATCTTTTCAGATTTGTTGATTCTTTTAGCAATTTCTGATTTAGAAATTTTGTCATTTGTAGCTATTAAGTTGTAGACCATTTGTTCTTGTTCACTTAATGAAGTTTTTAAATGGACATTTGTCCTTATAAATTCAAAGAAAAGTAAAATATTAGAATTTGATGAATTCAAAAGTTAAGAACATCGATTTGTACTTATTTAAGAGAGAAAGGAGTTCCTATAGAAGAGATAAGCCATTATTTAGGTCATAATGATATAAAAGTTACTGAAGAATATTACTCAAAAGTATCACTAAAAAAAGAAGATTCTTTGAATAAAGCAATAGATGATATTTTAAAGAAAATATTATAAAAAGGTATCAAAACGTATACGTCAAAAAATAACACACTTACAAAAGATAAGAAAAATGATATCCTCTTA
>CABUOQ010000014.1 GCA_902493275.1 uncultured Bacillota bacterium
AGAAAGGAAAAGTTATAAGGTTATTCATATCTTTGAGTAATTTTATAATACAAGGAATTTATGGATAAAAAAATACTAACAATCCAAGACATTTCAGGCGTAGGACAATGTTCATTAGCAGTGGCTCTTCCGATTATTTCTTGTTTTGGATTAGAGACATGCGTTATTCCCACGGCCGTTTTATCAACTCACACTGCTTTTAAAGATTTTACATTTAGAGATTTAAGTGATGATATCAGTTCTATTTCTGATCACTATCAAAAAGAAAAAATATATTTTGATACGATATATACTGGATATTTAGGCAATAAAAAACAAATTAGCTTAATAGAAAGTATCTTTCATAAAAATATTGCTAAAAAAGGTAAGATAATTGTTGACCCCGTAATGGCGGATAATGGTAAATTATACACTGGTTTTAGCGATGATTTTCCAAAAGAAATCAAAAAATTATGTCTATGTGCAGATGTGATTATCCCAAATATCACCGAAGCTTGTCTTTTAACAAATGAAAAATATAAAGATAAATACGATCAAGAATATATCGAAAATATTCTTTATAAATTAAAAGATGCTGGCATGAAAAACATTGTTTTAACTGGTGTATCCTTCTCCAAAAATAAGTTAGGAGTTGCTACTTATAATCATATAACTAAGAAAATATCTTATTATTTCACCAAAAAGCATCCATTAATATCTCACGGAACTGGCGATATATTCGCTTCTTGTTTCTGTGGAGCATACTCCATAAACAAATCGCTTGAAGAAAGTGCTGCATTAGCCGCTGATTTTACTTCTAATTGTGTAAAAAACACTTTATCTGACAAAAAGCATTGGTATGGTGTCCATTTTGAAGAAAAATTGCCTTATCTAATAAATAAAATTAAAAAACTTAAGTAACCACTCTTCAAATTAAAAATACTTATCAATAAAATAATACTTTCAATCATAAAGCAAATGATTTATAATAGTTTTACCACAAGGAGGTTTTACTAATGGCAAAATCTTGCAAAGTAAATCAAGATGCTTGCATCGGATGCGGTATGTGTCTTTCTTTCGCTGAAGCTGTTTTCGCTTTCAACGGAGACGGAAAAGCAGAGAATGTTTTAGGAGAAATCCCTGCAGATTTAGAAGCTGCAGTCGAAGAAGCTGCTGCTAACTGCCCAGCCCAAGCTATTGAAGTTGAATAAACTTTGTCTTTTTAAATCTAAAAACTATCTTCTTTTAATAGGGGATAGTTTTTTTGTTAGCAATTTTACATCTTTATATTTATAAATATTTAGTATAGAATATAACTATAATATTCTATATAAGGAGGAATAAAAAATGAAAATCTGCTCTAATTGTCAATCAGAAAATAAAGATGACAGCATTTATTGTGAGCATTGTGGCCATAAGCTTGATGATATTACCACAAAAGAAGAGACTACTGACGAAGGAGACTATGTAACTTGCCCAAAATGTAATATGAAATCACCAAAAGGGTCAACTTATTGTCAATTTTGTGGAACTAATATTACCACTGCTACGAAAAAAATCAGTAAGTCAAAAGACAATAAAAAAAGAATTAATCTTGTTAATAATATCTTTATCTTAATCGTCTCTTGTTTTTTATTAATCGGTGTATTTTCACCATTAATTGATTGTTATAGTAATCATTATGATAGAATATATATTTTTAGCTTCTTTGAATCACAATATTTTGAAGGTTTCATAACAATCAATAATACTTATTATACTCAATATGCATTTATGCGTGAAGTTCTACATGCTTTGCCATTAATATTAGGTATTGGTGGATTAGTATTTACTTTATTGTTTAGTATCAAGTCAATCATCACTTGTTGCAAAAATCTCATTAATAATAATGAAGAATCATCATCAAAAAATGTTGGAATTGCTTGCGTTGGATATATTGGTATGATTTATTCTTTACTAATTTGTATACCTAATGCTGTTGAGATTAGCAGTTTGCCTTCATTTATTCTTTTCTTAATTGTTTCATTCTCTATTGCTTCTGCGATTGTCCGTCTTATTCTAGATAAAGATAATCATAAAGGAACCATCATTGCATCTACTATTCTAAGACTTATCTCATCATTTTTCTTATTATCATCAATAAGTGATTTAAACGGAGCTTTCTTCACACATTATGACAACTATTCATTTAATTATTCGACATTGCCTGAGTATTTAATTTCTTCAAACAATAATGGTTTGACATACGCCTTTTCAATTATTTTGATTATTTTAGCAATTGCTACATGTATATTAGTATGTTTAAATATATTCTTTACTTTACATAATATTGACAAGAGTGCAAAGAAAAACAACATTAAAATGTCAGTAATTACCATTTCTGCGAGTATCTTGTTATTTATTATCACAGCAATATTCATCAGCCCATTAAGTGCTAACAACGGATCAATAATTGGTTCAAATTTATTTAGTTTCTTCACTGAAAGCGTGTTTGCTTTTGGATTTGGCCTTGCTGGTTATCTATTAACTTTAAAAAAAGAAAAAGCATTAGATAAAAGTGAATAATTAATATCTTTTCTTATCTATTAAAATATGGAGATAGGCAATTTATGCCTATCTCTTTTTATAGTGAAAGTAAAACAATATCTCTCTAACATTTTTTATGATCGCCCATACAATTAAAAATTTATTATAATTAAGTACTAAATTTAATTTCGGATGCTTTTTGCATTAATTATTATAGAATACTAGATGACATTAGTTATACATTATAAAAAGTATATATCTAAATAAAATAGGAATTTATAATCATGCTATCTTTATTTGCAATAACACTTTTATATTTCTTTTCATATCTTTAAAAATTCTTAAAGAAAAAAGGTAGTCAATTACTTGACCACCTTATTTGTACATGAACTTTAATTATATTCTATAAATGTGAAGTAACAGTATTTTCAGATACATCAAATAATGTCACTCCATCTTTAGTTACATGATAACTAGAAGTACTATTGATTCTTGTTGAACCTTCATCAAAAGTAAATGTTACTCCCATATACATAGTGCCGTTATAGCAGAAGAATGAACCAAACACTTCGTCATTTACAAAATATGTAACAGCATATGTAGTATTATTACCACCGATGTTGAAATGAACATTGTTATAAACATTGTCTTTTGTAACACCTTCTGGATAACGAATTCCAATATAGACATCACTCATTTTATTAGCAGAAGCTGAATATGGTGTAACCATCAATCCATTTGAATAATATATATTTGCTTGATTACCATTATCAGTGTATTGAATTACACCCTCAGCAGTATTTTCAAACGAATCTATTGTATATGTAGATGAACCCTTTTTAATAGATCCATCACATAATACTGACCATGTAGTAAATGATGAGGTTGAACCATAGTTTTTATCTTGAGAAGAACCTTGATAAAGGTTATAGCAAACATAATCTCCAAGTCCTTGATAACCTAAATATCTATTCATATCTTTAGTGGTTAATTTTACTGTTGCAGCAGATGTAGGCATAGTAAATGAATAAACATTTTCTTGACCAGCGACTGCTCTAACAGAAACTGTTGAATTATTTCCATAAGTAACAACAGGATCATTTAATACTATACCTTCTTCGACTCCTTCTACTAATGAACAATAAATATAAACTGTCGCACCACTTTGAGAAGATGTAATCACTTCACCAGCTTCATTTTTTAATACTATTGTTGAGAATTCATCAGAAACTGCAATTAATTCTGGATAAGTTACAACTGAACCACTATTAAATGTAGCCAAAGTTTTGTTTCCTTCTTTAATATCAAAAGCTGCATCTAAAGCAATATCGCTTCCTTTAGCATCAACGTTTTCGCTAGTTACTAATGTAACATTAGTATAGACGCTTTCTCCTGCCACGAAGATATTTTCTAAGATAGTACCCTCAGCATCTTCAATCCATATTAATCTATAATTTGAAGAAACAACCAAGAAATTAACATCATATTCAGATGAATATGTTCCAGCAAAAGCATCGTTCCAGCTTGATGATCCATAATCATTGTATTTAGATATTAATAAATGATTAGTGAAGTATACATCTTTTGTATATGAAGAGAATGAATATTCAACATGATTATCACTTATTGTAGTCCATGTTCCAGTGCTTGTGGCATAAGTCATATCACCAGATTCTTCAAACTTGAATGCCTTACCATTCATACTTTCGTAGGTTTGAACACCTTTTTTAGAAGAAGAACCATACAAATTCCAAGTCTTCCATTCTTTGTTTGCTAATGGATGGTTATAGAATGCTGAGCAATCTTTTTCTTCAATGGTAATTCTTAAGTTAGCTGATATCATATCGAAATAGAAAGTATCTTCTTCTTCGGATTCGAAAACTTCAACATTAACTGGAGTTTCTCCTTCATCTACAATCGATTTTACCTCAATATTATATCTAACTTTAATCACTTCATAATCAAAGTGTAAGTAAACACGTTCTCCTTTAATTGCCGAAGTAATCGCTTCTTTAGTATCAGCGTCCTTATACATTTGAGCAGTTGAAAAGGTTAATGTATTTTCTAAGTTAATATTATATACTCTTGCAATTTTATCGGAAGAAATAACAACTGGCTTATAAGGCATTGTGAAGTGATAATATCCATCATCTCCCTCTTCAATGACTTCATTGTTTAATGATATTTCTGTAAAATAGAAATCTTCATTAGACAAAGCCTCAAATTTTAAATGTGTTCCTGGAACTGCGGAGCGAACATTAACTTCTTCTTCATCTTCATTGTCTAATAAAACTTTATCAATGAACATTGATTTGTTAGTAATTGTATAATCTGTTTCACCAACATCTAAAGTAATAGTAATATCACTGCTTGGCATAACAAATGTATAATATACCCCATTTGTTTCATAATTAACTTCAGCAGTTGAAGTTGTGATTGATAATTTATCATTAAAATGATATCCAGGTTTTAAAGAAACTCTAAATGAATATGTTGTTTCTGGAACTCCTTTGTCACCTATGCCATCAAGATAAGCAAATTCACTTGAAGCATTAATAATACTATAAGAAGTTACAGTTTCCATGGTAGATTCTTGTTCAGCAAGATTACCTGTTTGATCTAAATTAGGAAGAACCTCAGAAGTTTTTTGAGTGTTACAAGCAAATAATGTGGTTCCAACTAAGCTTAATGCTAATAATAATTTTGTATTCTTTTTCATCTTTTTAGCCTCCATCAATTATGCATGCACACTAGCAACTCCATTAGTAACATCATAGATAATCGTATCATCGAGATGTACATGGAATGTTCCCTCTGAGCCTACACGGTCCATATCACCATCATAAGAGAATGTTACACCGCAATAGTAAGTGTCATCAGCAACGAATAATCCAGTTGAGAATTGACCACCAAAATGGAATTCAACTGCATATACTAATGGTGAACTTAAATACAAGACCTTAACAAATAAATCATCCATTGTATAACCATCTGGAATTCTTACAGCAATATATGAATCACCTTTAGAATCTGAATATGGTGCAGCAATAACGCCTCCTCCATATGACCAAGTACGGCTACCGACTGTCAAAATTCCTCTTTCAGTACTATCGATATAAGAAACATCAGTGGAAGTACTTTCGTTTTGTATGAATTTTCCTGCCGAAGTAATCTCATATCTTAATTTATTAACGGTAGATGTTGAGAAATCAATGTCAGAACTATTTCTACTATAAATGTTGTAACCAACATATTTTCCTAACGCTGGATGTCCAACATATTTATTTGGATCATTTAAATCAATATTAATAGTTACTGCAGACATTGGCATAGTAAATGACCACTTATTTGTTTCACCAGCAACAGCTGTAGCACTAACTTGAGATCCTGAAGTTGTTCTTACAAGAATTCCTTTAATAGTGATACTTTCATCAACTCCTGGAAGCATTTCAACAGAAACTATAACCTTTTGTCCATTTTCAGCAGCGGCTATTTCAGTACCACTTTCGTTAGTAACTGTCGCGGTTGCCTTATCTACTTGATTTACTAAAATATTATAATTTTGTTTTACCTCACCAGCTGAAACTTTAAAGCTGATAGTATCAGAATCAATATAATATGTAGATTCAGTAGTTATATCTTCACCTTTAGCAAGAGTTTCTTTCGCTTCATCTTTATAGACAGAGAAATCAGTATAAACTTTGTCATCTCTAACTAATAATTTTTCCGCCAATGAACCATCTTCACCTTCAACCCAAATCAAACGATCATCTTCGTTGAATGCAATCGCTTTGATTATCGTATTTTCATCCCATGTTCCGACAAATGCATCTTTCCATGTTGCTGATGGTGTATCATCAAACTTTGTTAGAATTAAATGTGGAGTATAGTAGAATTCTCTTACAGTTGAAACGGATGTATTATCAACGTGAGCTGTTATATATCCACTTGTGCCATCACTTGCAATTGACCAATCAAATCCAGCAGCACCCTTTAATCCACGTCCATTAGACTCAAATACAAATCCAGTGCTATTTAAATCTGCATAAGTCTTACTATAGAAATTATTAGATGATTGATATAAGTTCCATGTCTTATATTGTTTATTAGTTACATAATATCCATAATATAATGAATAGTTATCTTCTGTTATTTGAACAGTTATATTTGATGAAATCATATCAAAATAGAAAGTATCTTCACCATCTACTTGAGTAACTTCAAGAGAATTACCTTCTGCATCAGTTACAACAATATCATATTTAACTAATTGGACATCATAAGCAAAACTTAAGTAAACTCTTTCACCCTTAATTGCGCTAGTAATTGGAGCTTTTGTCATTTCATCTTTATACATAACACATGTTGATAAAGCTAACTCATCTGCATTTGTAGTAATTGAATATACTCGGCTTGCTTTATCAGTAGTTATATGGACTGGGTGATGTGGCATTACAAAGTGATAGTACTCATCTGCAGCTTTAACCACTTCAACTCCATCAATAAATACTTTTGTAAATGAATAATCGACTGATTCATGAGTTTGGAATTTTAATTTTGTTCCTGGAGTTGCTGAGAAGACATCTTCATCTGTTGCCTCTTCTTCATCTAAAACCACTTTATCGATAAAATCATCATCTTTAGCAATTGTATAATCATTTACTCCTGTTTCAACAGCTATCACTACATTTGAAGCTGGCATAGTAAATGTATATACATAATTATCTGCAGTATAATTTACTTTTTGATTTGCACCATCAGTAATAGTTAAAGTACCAACAAAATAATATCCAGGTAAAAGTGTTAATCCAAATGATACTGTCTCATTTTCAAGAGCTTTGTTTGGAAGACCGGCTAAGACAACATAATCACTTGAAGCGTTGGTTAAAGTATAATATGTTTTCGCCGATACAGTAAATGATCCTACAGCTTCTTCATGTTCTTTGCTAGCAATATTAAATGTTACACTACCAGCATCTGCAAAAGTAAAATCACCTTCGATTGTTTGATTATTTACTTTAACAACATATTGATTACGTGAAAGTTTTGTCTGTTCAGAAATAACTCCATCTTCAAGTTTAACAAGTGCCACTTCAATGGTCTCAAACTTGAAAACTTCACCTGTCTCATATTCTGTTTTTGCTGGTCCAGTAACTTTCAATTGATAAGTTACAACCACGACAGGACTAGATGATGAACTACTAGTCTCAGAACTAAATTCTGAACTAGACGAGGAACTACTTGACTCTTCGCTTGCCGATGAATTCAAAGAAGTAGAACTCGATGTTTCAGATACGCTACTTGATATTGACGTTCCACCAGATGATGAAACAGAGCTATTAATTGTATTATTACAAGATACAACTGTTAAACTCAAAGCAGCTAATACAAATAAACCTACTTGTTTTTTCATTTCTCCCCCTTATTAGTTTAGAATAATTTAAAAATATGTTTTATATTTAAATTATTATGATTAAAAATTCTTATGACAAAAAAGATTGTTTATTTTTTTATTTTTTAATACTTTTTTAATAAGAATAAAAAGTCTTTCTAAACTTTTATTGAAACCATTATAGTTATATTGCATTTTTAAATAAAGGATTTTATAAAAAAAATCCAAATTTTTCCTTATAAATCTTATAAGATTATTGCAAATAATTCTCATTATTCGTCTAAAAATATATTCGTGTCTCGCTCTAAGCAAAAAAATCTTAAATTTAAATATAAAAATTAATTATACTATGATACATTAATATTATGAAAAAGATTATAAAAAAAACTATTGCCATTTGTATATGTTTAGCTATTTTTATTATCGCAATTATTATTAGAAATATTCCTTCTGCTAGCGATTTTTATGTTAAATATATATCTAGTAATTATATTAGAGTTGTCGGTAGTATTTTTTCATTTATTCAGTTTAGTCTATATGAATTTTTTATCGTTGCATTAGTGATTATTCTATTAACCAAATTAATCAAAATATTTATTAAATTATTTAAAAAAGAGTTTTTAAATTCACTTAATAAATTTATTTCTTTATTGCTTTTTATTTTCGTATGCTTAGATTGGTATTTCCTCTCTGCTTCTATAAGTTATGGTCGCCCTCCAGTTGATATACCTCAATATGATGGCCAAGTATCTCCAGAAATGATTGAAGAAGCTTTAAAATATTACATCAATGATTTCAATGAAATTTCGACTCACTTTGAACGAGATGAAGATAATGCTATTAAAATGCCATACTCTTTTGATGAGTTAAATAATTCACTAAAAAAAGAATTTGCTTTATTAAGTGAAAAATCTTCATATTTTTCCACTTATACACCTAGTGTAAAAAAACTGACATTTTCTAATGTTTTTTCTCAATTACATATCACTGGCGTAACCTTTGCTATAAATGGCGAAAGCAGCGTAAATAGTAAAATTCATCCATGTGAAATGCCATATGTTATGGCCCATGAATTATCACATATCAAAGGTGTCTATAGAGAAGATGACGCAAATTTAGTTGCTTTATATATTTGTTTAAATAGCGCAGATGAATTTTTAAGATATTCCGGATATTATTCTACAATTTATGCTTTAATCGATGCTTATAATACAACTTTCAGAACCAGCTATTCAAATAAATATCCACTATCGTATAAGATAAATGCTGAATACGCTACTATTAATAAATTCTGGACTGATAATAATCTTCTAGAAAAAATTGGAACGTTCTTCAATGATTTATTTTTAAAGACTAATGGCAATAGCGAAGGCACCAACGACTATATTGATTCATCAGATAAAGAAGATACTGGTGAAAAAGATGAAAATGGTCAGCAAATTTTTATAATCAAAGAATTTTCACCATTTCAAAAATTATATTTTCATCATTTTATGAATAAATAATTTATTTTTTTAATATTTTCTTTATAACAAATTAAATATGACTTATACTAAAAATCTAAACAAGGGGATTATACATGCAAAACATTATTCTAAATGAAGAAGAAATCAAAAGTATTGTTAAAAGACTAGGTGATGAAATAACTGAAAAATACAAAAAAGATATTTTACCTCCTGTAATTATTGGAGTTATGAAAGGAGCGTTGCCTTTCATGATGGATTTAATTCGCGAAATAAAATGTCCAGTTTTGATAGATTTTGTGCAAATTTCTTCCTATATGGGGACTGAATCAACAGGAATAATCAAACTAAAAAAAGATATAAACATCGATATTTCAAATAGAAATGTCGTCATTGTCGAAGACATTATTGATTCTGGATATACATTAGTGTGGTTTAAAAAATACTTAACTAGTAACTATCATCCAAAAAGTATTTCAACTTGTGTTTTATTAGATAAAAAATGCAAGCGTAAAATACCTTACGAATGCGAATATATTGGCAAAGAAATAGGTGATCATTTTATTGTTGGGTATGGGTTAGATTATGATGAATATTTTCGAAATGAAAAGGAAATATTTGTCCCTACTAAAGAACAAATCGATTATATAAACAAATTAAATAAACATGAATAAAGAAAAGAACTATTGAAGTCTCAGTTAATGATGTACTTAACAATAGTTCTTTTTTAATATAGAGCCGATTATTTTAAATCCGCAATTAGTTTTTCTTTACGATCACTAATTTCTTTTTCAAATTGCTTAAAGTTTTGTTCATATTTTTTTTCAAATTCTTCAAAGAATTCATCTTTTGCATTATTTACTTTATCTTCAATTTTAGATAATTGTTCATTGATTTTAGTTTTTATTTCTGTTGGAAATAGCTTTTGGATTTCTTGAAGACTATTTAAAATTTGCTTTATTGAATCGCGATATGTTTCAACTAATGCACTTCCAGTTGAAGCATAGCCTTCTAATAGAGTAATTTGATTATTCAAATTGTCTTCAGCGTTTTGCAATAATTGTTGTAATATTTGCAAATTAGAAGATGCTTCATCGCTTGAAGCTATTTTATTTTTTAATTTTATAACTTCATTTTTGCTGTCATACATTTTCTTTAAACATTTTTGGTAATCCGAATTTGAATCAACAAATAAATTATATGTTAAATCCTCTAATTCAACATAATAATTTTGTAAAGAATCACATACTTCCGAATATGCTTTTACCATTGATTGATATAATGAATTTACATCATCTAATACATTATTAACAGCTTCAGTTTCAATAATATTAATTTTATTTTCTTTAGCTTGATAATATAATTCTTCAAGCTTTTCAGAATAAATTTCACTTGTCTCTACATGATATGCCGCGATATATTTTAACATCTCTTCAATAGTCATATTATCAAGTTTTTCATCACTTAGCGAAGGATTGATTCTCTTTATTTTTTCAATTAATTCATCGCGAGTATATTTTTCAAATCTATTGATTGTTTCAGTGACACCATATTTATCACAAGCGTTCTCTATATAGGTTATTATTTTATCTTCAAACTCTTTTTTACTATCTTCATCTGTTAATATTGAAATATTAATATTATTTTCAGATGCATCTATGTTTCCCTTTAGTAAATAGCCTGTTTCAGTTTCAACTTTAATTATTACTTCTACCGCATCTTCAAGATTTTTACCAACTAGTAGTTCCCCATAAATTA
The DNA here is from genome assembly GCA_902493275.1 of uncultured Bacillota bacterium. GTDB lineage: Bacteria > Bacillota_I > Bacilli_A > RFN20 > CAG-449 > CAG-449. The sequence continues at coordinate 11,119 of CABUOQ010000014.1, forward strand.
TCAAACTTCCTTCGTCGTTTAAGCCTTTTACCGACACGACTTTATTATTTTTATCAAGAGTTAATTCAACACTTGGATTTACATCAATATTAACTAAAGTTTTAGGCTCAGAAATTTGATTAATATTTGCCTTATTATAACTAACCATTACCACAACGGCCGTAGCGATGGCTAAACATCCGCCAGTAATTCCTAATATTATTTTTTTATTCATAATAGTTTGCTCCTTTTTAAAATCAATATTTTTTTTGATTATACGTAAGTTCTTTTTAGGTGAAATATTTTTTTTCATTATTTTTTTGAATTTTTTTTCTTCTGTAATCATAATTTTTTTTCTCCCTTAAAATATTTTCTTAGCTTTTCAAGAGCCTTATAGTAACGGGCTTGTGTAGCTCCAAGAGTTAAACCAATTTCATCTGCTATCTCTTGGAAATTATAATCAAATAAAACTTTTAAAGAGACAATTTTAGCTTCTTCATTAGTCAATGTATTTTCTAAAGTTAAAATTACATCAATAGTACTATAATCTTCGCTTTTAAAAAATGAATCCTCTAAAGGGACTGTTTCATATCTTTTTCTTTTTTTATATTCATTTAAGGCGAGATTTTTAGCAATTGTCGTAATATATTTTTTAAATTGGCCATTGTCTTGATAGCTTTCAATATTGTTCATTAGTTTTATAAATGTTTCTTGCATTACTTCTTCCGCGGCAGAAGCATCATGCAAAATATCAAATGCAACATAATAAACTAATCGATAATATTTCTTATATACAATGTTAAAAGCTCTCTCATTGCGCTTTTTTAGGTTTTCAATAACTTTTGTGTTTACATCCATATATATTGATATTATTGCCTCTCACTAACTATAACAATTTAAAACTCGATTTTATTGCACAAAAATAAAATTATATATTTTTTTGATTAATATATGATAATATATTCTTGTATTATTTATACATTATCATTCTATATGCTAACAAACATGGTGCATTCGACTCTGTCATTATGTATTCCGAATTTTAATGTCAGATAATACGCGAACATTGTCATTGTTATAAAAAAATTTTTCAAAGACAAAAAACTAAATTGGGAAAAAAAGCATTCTTTTATCTTTTTAGCTATTAAATTAGCAAAAAGATAAATAGCCTTGCAAAAAGGAGGATACCGTATTTAGATATTGATAATCAACACCTTGTCCATTATCAATAATCACTTACTTAATTCTTTTTCCGCTACTATCTTTAAAAAGAAAAAAGTTTGCTTTTTTAGAAAGGAAAAATCATGAAAGCTATTATTAATCAAGATCAATTATTAATTTTATACCGCAATAATACTCCATATAAGGTTTTAGATGCTGGTAAACATCATATCTTCAATAAAAGTTTTAAAGTTTTTGACCGATGCAATCCAATCGAAAAAAGTAATTTAAATCCGATTGCCTTAAAAAACATTTGCAAAAAAACTTTTGATTTAGAACGAGTGGAAGTTAAAAACGATTTCATCGCCTATCATTTTGTCGATGGCGTTTTTTATAGTATTTTACCAGAAGGAATATATAACTTTATTCCATCATCACATAAAAACGATTTCATAATCGATGATAAAAGAAATGTAATCGTCAATGAAACTATCCCTGTATCAGTAAAAAAGCAATTAGCCACCGAAAAATATCCTATTATTAGACAATATGTAGTCTTTGAAGGATATAAAGGTGTCCTATATGTTAATGGAAAAATCAATCAAATATTAGATCCAGGTTCATATTTTGTTTATATATCACCTTATGAAATAACATGTAAAAATATTTGCTTAAAAGAGCAAATTTTAAATATTACTGGTCAAGAAATTCTTAGCAAAGACAAAGTTACTCTTCGTTGCAATTTATATTTAAACTACAAATTAGTGGATATAAATAAAGCCTTGATCAACTTTGAAAATTATGAGAATGAATTATATTTAAGATTACAAATGAAATATCGCGAATATTTTGCTAATAAGACTTTAGATGAAATACTTTCAGAAAAAGAAAGCATGGGACAAATAGTATTATCACTATTAAAAGGCGATAATACTGAACAAGAATTAGGAATTGAATTATTCTCTTCCGGAATTAAAGATTTAATTTTACCTGGTGACATTAGAGAAATCTTAAATACTGTGTTAATTGCCGAAAAAAAAGCGATGGCTAATGTCATCACTCGTAGAGAAGAAACTGCCTCTACCAGAAGTTTATTAAATACTGCTAAACTCATGGAAGAAAACAAAACTTTATATCGCTTAAAAGAATTAGAATATTTAGAAAAGATTTTTGAGAAAGTACAATCTTTAACTTTGAATTCCTCAGAAAGCGCCATAAATCAATTATTATCATTAATAAATAAAAAGAATTAAGAATTCGTTTTAATTGCACTCCAATCAATTTCTCTATCTTTGAAATAAAACTTTTTGTCATGCTCATTAATATAGCGAAGTATTTTACAAGGGTTGCCAACCGCGACAACATTTGAAGGCAAATCTTTTGTCACTACACTCCCTGCTCCAACAACGACATTATCACCAATTGTAATGCCTGGTAAAACTATTGCTCCTGCACCAAACCAACAATTTTTTCCAATGTGTACCGGAGCGTTATATTGATATTCTTTTTGACGAAGCTCTGGCAATATTGGATGTCCCGCCGTAGCGATAACAACATTAGGACCAAACATAGTATAATCGCCGACATATATATGAGTATCATCAACACATGTTAAATTAAAATTTGCATAGACATTGTTTCCAAAATGGATATGTCTACCACCAAAATTAGCATGAAGCGGTGGTTCAATATAGCAATTGTCGCCTATCGCGGCAAACATTTCTTTTAGCATAATTTGACGTTTATTAAACTCTGTAGGTCTAGTCAAATTAAATTCGTATAATTTTTCAAGGCACTCTTCTTGACATTTTTTTATTTCTTCATCGCCTGGAAGATATAATTCTCCCGTATGTAATTTTTCCTTCATAATTAAATTCTTATCTCCTTTAAAACTACTATGAAAAATTGTTAATAATTCAAAAAAATTCGAAAATTAATCTATATTTATTTATTAATAATTTCGCTTAATACATTATATATTGCTTGTGATAATGACCATTTATTAGGATCATCTAATCCACCAAACCATATTTCCGAAATATTTAACACAACATCTTCATTGACAATATTAATGCTAAATACTAAATAAAATACAGCGGCGACAACAAAGCATGATAATACACCTTCTAACAAACCAAATACACCACCAAGTATTCTATTAACTGGCCCAATTACTGGAATGTTTGAAATATTTTTAGTTACTTTCTTTATGATAAAGAAAATGATTTTAATAATTATGAATAAGACTATAAACGCAATAACACAAAAAACAATCATGGCTATTTCATTAGCTAATATTTGACTTATTGTTTGTCCTGAAGATGAATCAGCCATAATTAATTCATCAATTTTTGTTAATAAAAATGAAGGTAATTTAATATTTTGATTAATATATTCAACAAATTGCTCTTTATTAGAAGCTGGTATTTCCACATTAAACATTCCATCATTAAAGCCGTTAATCCAACCCGCTATAGGATTAGAAATCTTTTCGCTTAGAAAACCATTAGATGCTAATAGCCCACCTATTGGGCGACATAAGAAGAAGGAAATAATAATACTTCCTAAACCAGATAATAATGAAACAAAACTACTGACAAACCCTTTTATACTATTAACGATAATATTAATTAAAATAATAATTATAAAAGCAATTGTCACATAATCGAAGACAATTGTTTGTCCACTTTGAGGAAAAAGTAATTTAAAATCAAATAAACTTATCATGTCTATATGATATCATACAAATATATGTATTCAACTAAATATTTTAGAAAAAAATACATTTATACCATCATAAATGTATTAATTTTAAAATTTGTAAGGCATTAGCTGCAGCCCCTTTTCGTAGATTATCCCCTGTACAATAAAAGCATAAAGAATGGCTATTACCACCTTTTTTTAATCTTCCAACTATGACTTTATCTTGATTGTTGGCCATAATTGATGTCGGATAGTGATGTTTATCATTATATGGAATATAAATTATTCCATCTTGTGCTTTAAGAACTTCTTCAATTTTTGTAAGATCAATATCTTCTTTAACTTCAAGATAGACACTGACTCCATGTCCATTTTCAACAGGAACTCTAACACATGTCGAAGTTATTTCAATATTTTCATTATGCAAAATTTTTTTTGTTTCATTTATCATCTTTTTTTCTTCGCTAGTATATCCATCTTCCTCATAATTTCCGATTTCTGGAATACATGTTTTAGAAATATTATCGATGAAAATTTCGTTATCATATCCTTCTTGTGTTGTTTTTAAATCATATATTCCTTTCATACCAAATCCCGAAACCGCTTGATAAGTAGAATAAACAATCTTAGTTAAAGAATATAGTTTACAAATAGCAAAAATTGGAATCACTGCTTGAATTGTAGAACAATTCGGATTAGCAATTATTCTTCTAGCGGAATGATAAAAATCACTTATATTGATTTCAGGAACTATTAATGGAATATCTTTTTCAGATCTAAAAGCAGAGGAATTATCGATTATAATCGCCTTATTTTCTTCACCTATTAAAGCATATTTTTTAGCCACTTCACTCCCAGCAGAAAAAATAATCGCATCAAATCCCTTTAAAGAATCTTCAGTTAGTTCCTCAACAATAATATCTTTGTTTTGAAATTTAATCTTTCGCCCTTTTGATCTTTTTGAAGCGAATAATTTTAATGTTTTTAAATGAAATTTGTATTCATCTAGTAATTCTAATATCTTGCTTCCAACTAATCCGGTTGCTCCGACAACTGCTAAATTAATGTTATCCATTTATTTTCACCATTAATAAGATATGAAAATAAATGGATAAATAATCTTTAAATCATAAATTTTTACTTAGTTTCATATCCAGCATCATTTATCGCGGCTTTTATTTTTCCTTCATCTATAGAACCTTTATATTCCACGACAACATTTTTAGCTTCTAAAGATGCGGTAGCATTAATGACACCTTCAACGCTTAAGCATGCTTTCTCAACATGATTTTTACAATGATTACACATCATTCCTTCAACATTAATAGTTAAACTTTTATTCATTTTCTTTTCCTCCTTAAATAATGAACTCTTCTCAGGTTTAAATAAATTTATAGTTAACGCATTTAAGACCACAAAAACGCTTGAAAAACTCATGGCTAAAGATCCTATCATTGGATTAAGCTTTATTCCTAGCGAATGATAGAATAATCCCGAAGCTAAAATAATACCAATACAATTATAAAAGAAAGCCCAAAATAAATTACCTTTAATAGTATTCATCACTCTTTTAGAAAGTAATAACACATTTTTAACATCTAGCAAATCATTCCTCAGTAGAACAATGTCACTTGATTCCATCGCAACATCACTACCACCACCAAGGGCAATACCTAAATCACTAGTGGTTAAAGCTAAAGCATCATTGACCCCATCTCCCACCATTGAAACTAAGTGTTTATTATCTTGTTTTAAAGACTCAATAATTTTCATTTTATCCTCTGGAAAAACTTCGGAATAAACTTTATCGATACCAACTTCTTTTGCAATAGTATTTGCTGTATATTTATTATCTCCAGTTAACATAATTACATTAACACCTATCTTGTGTAATGCTTCTATTGCTTCTTTAGAATTTTTCTTTATTTTATCTTTGATATTTATCATTCCCAAAACAACATCATCTCTCACAAAAAATAATGGTGTTTTCCCCTCATTAGACGCATTTTGATGAGCTAGTTCTATCTGCTCATTATTTAAATTTAAATCTTCAAGCAGTTTAATATTGCCTGCATATATAATATGGTCATCAATTTTTCCTCTTAATCCTCTACCATCAATTGATGTAAATTCGCTAACTTCCATTAAAGGAATATTTTTTTCTTTAGCATAATTAATAATCGAATACGCTAAAGGATGCTCAGAATGATTTTCAAGAGAAAATGCATATGAAATGAAATCTTCATTTACAAAGTTAATAACTTCCACAACTTCAGGCTTCCCCTCTGTTATAGTACCTGTTTTATCCAAAACAATAGTTTTAATATAATGTGCTTTTTCAAGAATCTCCGCATTTTTAATTAACAATCCGTTTTCGGCACCTTTTCCTGTTCCAACCATAATTGCCACTGGCGTTGCTAAACCCAAAGCACATGGACAAGCAATAACTAAAACGGATATTGCAAAATTAAAGGCTAATTCAAATCCATCACCAATAGATAAAAATACTATTAATACCAATATTGAAATAGAAAAAATTATAGGTACGAAGATACCAGATATCTTATCCACTAATTTAGAAATTGGAGCCTTAGAATTGCTAGCCTCTTCTACTAATTTAATAATCGTATTTATCGAAGAATCTTCGCCCACTCTACTCGCTTTAATTTTAATATATCCAACAGTTAAAACTGTTGAAGAAAAGACATCTTCACCAACGCTTTTATATATTGGCATACTCTCACCAGTAATATTACTCTGGTCTATAGAAGCACCACCTTCAATTATTCTTCCATCAACAGGAATAGCCTGTCCTTTTTTAACAATTATTATATCATCGACACGGACGTTTTCTAAAGGTGTCAGTATTTCTGTATCATCTTTTAATACAAGAGCTTGTTTAGGTGCTAAATCCATAAGTTTAGTTAGTGATTGCGTAGTTTTGGATTTTGATTTTTTCTCTAAAAATTTTCCTAAACTAACCAAAGTTAAAATCATTCCTGCAGATTCAAAATAAAGATTATGTCGATATCTATCCACAAGATCAAAATCTTGGCGTCCTAATCCATGAGACATCATAAATATCGCAAATATTCCATATATTAATGATGCTGTCGCTCCAATTGCAATTAAAGAATCCATATTAGGATTTAAATGTACTAATTTTTTAAATCCAGAAACAAAATAACGATTATAGATAACTAAAATTGGACAAACTAATAACAATTGTAAAAAAGCGTAAGAAACAGCATTTTCTCTCATCATTAAGGCACTTGTAAATGGAAGATTTAGCATTGGTCCCATTGAGACATACATTAATACGAGCAAATTAATAATCGCAAATATAAGTTTAAATAAATCTTTGTCTTTTTTATTATTTTCAATCTTATTTTCTCCAGGAAGATAGGCCTTATATCCTGCTATTGATACCGCTGAAGAAATCTTATCGCTTTGACAACTTTTTTCATCATATTCAACTTCCATCGAATTAGTTAATAAATTAACATTACAAGTTTTTACCCCATCAACTTTACTTACCGTTTTTTGTACATGACTTTGACAAGCAGCACATGTCATACCTTCTACAATATATTTTTCTTTTTTCATCTATTGAAACCTCTTAAACAAATCAATTATTTCATCTACAACTTGATATTCATCATTTTTAATTTTTTCAATTAAACATGAATGCATATGATCATCTAATATTAAATTAGCTAAACTTTTTACCGATTTATCAATTGCCGATAATTGAATTAATATATCATCACAATATCTATTATTATCAACCATTTTTTTAATTCCATTTAATTGTCCAATAATACGATTGATACGATTATTAATTTTAGTTTTTTGCTCTGATGATCTCTTTTTTATTTTAGGTTCTTTTTCACAATCTATACACTTTTTCATAATTAGTCCTCACTAACATAATATACCCTGGTGGGGTATAATGTAAATGTTTTTGTATAAAAAAACTGTTGTTGACCATATTTAGTCTTCAACAGTTTAATTAATAATTATATTTATTTAGCAAAGTTTAATTCATTAAAAACTTTTTGACCATTAGAAGTCACCGATAAAACAGTAGCCTTATAATCTTTCTTATCATTCCAGTTGCATAATGCCACTTCGATTTCAACGGTTTGATTAACAAATGGATTTAGCCATGAATAAGATGCTCCTGAAGAACTATAAAGAGTGATTTTATCAGAATCATTTCCAATATAATAATTTGAATAATATGTACTTTCAACTTTAGTGATCTTAGCTTGTAAAGTATAAACTTGTTGAGTATGATCTTCTGCAGTTAAACTTACCATTGAAAGTAAATCATCTATTGTCTTACTGCTATCAAAAGATGCAGTAGAATAATCGACTTTACCATAATTATTAGTTAATATTTCACAATCTCTTAAACATGTTTGACCAGCATAACTTGATCCTTCAACTGTATGATATTGAACACGAGTACCCGTTAAGACAACTTCATTACCAATAGAGACAGTCTTCATAGATTCTGCATCCGTCAATACTGCGATAGCTCCGCTTTCATCAATTAAATAGAAACCTGTTTTATTAACTAATGATGGGCCAACTATTCCTTTTACAATCGGTTTAGTATCTACTTCTGCATCTATTGCTTCTTTAACAGTCACTGAATCAAATTGTTGAGGAATTTCAATTGTTATTTTCATAGTGCCCGTATATGTTTTAGAACCATATGTACCTTTTATAGAAATAGTGGCTTCTCCTGCACCTTTAGAATTCATAAAGAGTTTATCTTCAACAGTTTCAAAAGCAATAACTTCTTCATTAGAAGAACTATATTCTAAGGTGACGTTTTCAAAGCCCAATAATTCAGAAGATACAGATGTAATAACTTCTTTAGAAATTTCACCAACATATTTATCGAAGAATTGAGTTAATCCGTAATATTTAACCGCAAATTCTGCAGAATTATCAAGATTAAATTTATAATCATCAGAAATAATACTTATTGGCAATAAACGATAGACACAACCTGAATTAGTTGATTTAGCATTCAATACAGTCATATACATCGTAACTAGTTTATTATCATATTCATCTAAATATCCAAAGTCATTACCATTACACATTGTATAGATGTAACTTCCGGTTGTTCCATCTAAATCGTTAATATAATAATTTGTGAAGCCATTACCAGGAACTTTCTTTAATAACGCATTTACTTCATAAATTTTTGAAGTAAACTCTTCACTCGGATCTTTGTCCATTAACTCTTTAACTGTGGTTTTTTCAATCCATGATGTCTCAAATGATGAGTTTCCGTTATCATTGCTTAATAGGGTTGGGTTTTGAATTTGTACCGCGCCACAATAATTGAACTTATTTGCATTATTAGATTCATCTGGGTTAATATATAGAACTTTTTCTCCTGCAATTGTAATTGTATTTCCGATATTTACTTGAGGAGCAACTTGACTACCATATACATATATTGATGAAGTTCCATCAACTAAGACAAAACCATTAGGTGCCATTCCAAAGGCATATGTTATCTTAGCAACTACCCCCGTTAATTTAACTTTACTTCCAGACGCCGATTCTCTTGCCTCTAAAATAGTTTTTTCAACATAAGAATCATCAACAACTGGTTCATGATGTACAAATTCAACAATTACACTTCTATCCATTTCTGGAGATGAATTATACATTTTTAATTTACCTTTAAGAACTATTTCATCTCCTGCAACTGGTTTAGTTTCTAATGTATTATAAAAATTACCATTTTCATCGGTTGTGCCATATACACTTAAGGAATTAGTGCCATCTGTTATTGTCATTTGTCCATAGGTAGGATTATCTATTGATTTAATAAACCCATATACAAAATAATTATTACCATCTTCTTTATCGCATAAAGAAATTGCTTCTTCAACTGATAAAGCATTATGTTTTTCACCGATATTTGCATATGAGCTTTCTGAGCTAGAAGATTCTACTTCGCTTGAAGAAAGATTAGAAGAACTAGATTCTTCACTTACATCTATAGAGCTTTGTGAAGCGCTGCTAGATGAACTGCTACTTATATTTGTTTCACAAGATGTAACTCCTACTAAAGAAAAAAGTAACGTTGAGAGAGATAAAAATAATTTCTTTTTCATTTTCTACTCCTTTCTACCTATTCCATTCCTAAAACATTTTAAACCAATATCCATATATTTTCTATATTTATTTTTGCTAAAAAAAATCTTTATTAAAATATAATTTTAATAAAGAATTAGTAATCGAATTTTTATTCTATCAAATCTACTCTACGAGTATGTCTTCCACCGGCAAATTCAGTTTTTATAAATTCTTCAACGTAAACTTTTGCCATATCAATAGAAGTAAACTTCGCACCAATAGCCATCATATTTGCATTATTATGCTCTTTAATTAAATGAGCCACTTCGACATTATATACTAAGCCACATCTTATTCCTTTAACTTTATTAGCGGTCATACAAACTCCTTCGCCTGTAGTACAGATAACAATACCATATTGGCAAGATTTATCAGCCACTAGTTCTGCGGCTTTTTTGGCAAATATTGGATAGTCACATGATTCTTGTGAATTAGTTCCACAATCAATTATTTCATATCCAGATGATAACAAATATTTTTTTAGTTCTTCTTTTAAAAAATACCCACCATGATCACATCCTAATGATATCTTCATACATTCCACTCCTTCACTATATCTTCAAAAGGAATACTTCCTTGACGAATTAATTTCAATTTATCACCAGTTATCATAACAATTGTGGAAGGTATTTTTGATTTACAATTACCTCTTACAATACCTTCTATTTTTCCATCAAATTGTTTTAATAACGCTGTTTCATCTAATATCGGTGGTTGACCAGACATATTTGCAGAAGTTACTAGCATTGGTTTTCCAACACGATTTATCAAATCTGGCACTTCCTTAAGATTTGCAATTCTAATTCCAACAGTTGGTTGATTTAATGTCAACCATGGAAATAAATTTTCCTTTGCCGGAAAAAGAATAGTTATTTCACCAGGCATAAAGCTATCGATAAGTTTTTCCATTCTAGGGTTTAAATCTGTAAATTCGGCAATGTCTTCTTTTTTTGATACCATAATTGTAAATGGTTTATCTGGAACTCTATTTTTTAATTTACACAAAGTATCAAACGCTTCTTTAGAATCATAGATAACTCCAAACCCAAATACTGTTTCTGTTGGAAAAGCTAAGACCTTATTTTCTTTAATAATTTGTACACATAATTCATCATCAAAATTTAAAATTTTCGTTTTCATATATCTTAATTATAGATTTTTTTTTATTAATTTAAATAAATAAAATCTAATTATTTAAAAAGATCAAAAATATAAACTTTTTCTCTAATTACTCCTTCATCGCATTCATTTTTTCTTAAATGGCCATTAATTATCATACCTTGTCCATTTTTAATAATTATTACGATACTACCATTATGATAATAAGGATAACAATCATCATCAAATTTAAATAGATTTATATTATTCTTAATTATTTCTTGATGCTCATTTTCGGGATAAGAAAAAACTAATTGCTCATAACAATCTATTAATTTTTCTTTGTAATAATATCCTTTTATTTCATCATTCACAGAATAAGAATTCGTTACAATTTGATAAGTATATTTAAATGATGGTGATTCTTGAAATTTATAAGAAAAAGTCATTAATAAAGTAAAACCTACAGATAATATTTTATTGTTCATAAAATTTCCTCCGCTTTTATTATGGTTTACTTATTTATTTCTAAACTACAATCAAGCAAAAACGAATAAATCCATTTATGTCTTTTTTTAAAATCATTCTATGAGATGGTAAATACTTTTTTTGTAATTCAACTAATCCTTCTTCTAAATCTGGAGATATTTCAAAAAAATAAGATATTTTGGAATTGAATTTCAAGCTTTGAGAAATAATTTTATGATAAAACTCTAATCCATCTTCATCAGCAAATAAAGCGCTATGGGGTTCATTATCTAATACCCTGGTGGCAATATAATTTCCTTTTTTTATATATGGAGGATTACTAATTATAATATCTATCTTATCCAGAGTTATATTTGAAAGAACATCCGATTGCACAAAAGAAATTGAACTGTTAAAATTGAAAGCATTTTGTTTAGCAACTTCAAGAGCGTTACTTGATATATCACTAGCTAATATATGTTCTTTTAATTTTTTTTCTTTTAATAATTGCTCAAGTGCAATAGCAATACATCCGCTTCCAGTTCCAATATCTAATATATTTAAATTATTCTCTTTAATATATTCACACACAATATTTACTAACTCAAAAGTTTCTTGACGCGGTATTAAAACATTTTTATTAATTTGAATCTTAAATGGTCCAAAATACTGATAACCAAATATATAACCAACCGGTTCTTTAACCGCTCTTTTTACTTTATTCATTATTTCATTATCATCATAAATTGAATCCATATTTAAAAGAATTTGATATTTTTCTAAACCAAATTCTTCTTCAATAATCCAATATATATCTTCTATTACAAAGTCATCTTTTAAATAATTTTTAGCATTATTTATTATTTGACGTAAAGAAAGTTTCATTACTCCTCTTCTTTATTCGCGGCTTGAAGTTTATCTTGCTGATCAGCATTAATTAACGCATCTAATATTTCATCAATATCGCCTTCCATAACTCTATCAAGTTTTTGAATTGTAAAACTAATTCGATGATCAGTCACACGATTTTGAGGATAGTTATAAGTTCTAATTTTTTCCGATCTTTCACCCGTTCCAACTTTAAGTCGACGCTCTGTATCTATTTTTTCATTTTGTTCAGCTTGCTTTAAAGCATATACTCTAGCTTTTAATAAATTCATAGCAATCTCACGGTTTTGTAATTGAGATCTTTCAACTTGACATGCGACAACAATTCCAGTAGGAATATGTGTTATACGAACTGCCGATTCTGTTTTGTTAACGTTTTGACCGCCTGCTCCTGAAGAACGATATGTATCTATTTGTAAATCCGATGGATTAATAACTACCTCAACTTCTGGAGTTTCAGGCATTACTAACACTGTCGCCGTGGAGGTATGTATTCTTCCAGAAGCTTCAGTCTTAGGAACACGTTGAACACGATGTACACCAGATTCAAATTTTAAACGTGAGTACACGTCCGAACCTTTTATCATGAATGAGATATTAGAATATCCACCCATTTCTGATTCATTAGCATCTAAAATAGATATTTTCCATCCCTTAACTTCTGCATAACGAGTATACATTCTAAATAAATCGCCAGCGAATATATTAGCCTCATCTCCACCAGCTGCACCTTTTATCTCCATGATTATATTTTTTCCATCATTAGGATCTTTAGGCACCAACATCAACTTTATAAAATTATAAAGTTCTTCACTTTTTATAGTGAGATCCTTTATATTCTCTTTAGCAAAAGCAACAATTTCTGGATCACTATCATTTTCCATTATTTTAGAATCTTCAATATCCGCTATCATTTTTTTATATTCCTGATAACGAGAAACAGGATCCTCTAATGAAGATCTTTCTTTATTTAATTCTGTCATTTTTGCAATGTTTGATACAATGTCATCTTTACAAAGCAAATCATCAATTTCATGTAGACGCTTTTCCATAGCATCTAATCTTTCTATCATTTTATCTGTTTGCATTTTATTCACCTAAACCTTAATTATCATATCAAATATAATTATTTTTTTAAACATTATTTTAAATAATGCTTTAAGAGTATCTTTTTTTTATTTTGTTTAATTGAAATAATCATTTCTTTTTATTAAAATTATTATATGAAACAATATAGATGTGATTTTAATAATTCATTAGTAAATTTATCTTCATCAATTTTAAAGTATTATGGCATCGAACCTTTTCATACAACTTTAAAACCCTTAGATGAACTATTAGAAAAAAAACAATATGACAAAATAACTGTTATCTTATTTGATGGTCTTAATAAATATATTAAAGAGCAACATTTAAAGAGCTCTGATGTCTTAATAAAAAAAGTAAAATTTAATATTACTTCTGTGTTTCCACCAACAACAGCCGCAGCAACAACAGCTTTTTTAAGTGGAAAATTCCCTATTGAAACTGGTTGGCTCGGATGGTCACAGCACTTTAATAATTTAAATGTTACTTTAGATATGTTCTCAAATAGAATAAGCAAAACTGATGAATTTTACAAAACAAAAGCCTCCTATGAGTTTTGCCCATATAAAACAATCTTGGATTTAATAAATGAATCCAACAACGCTAAAGCTTATAGTGTATACCCACAAAAAATAAATAATGGTGAAGCCAAAGATTTATCTAATTTTTTTGATATTTTAAATAATAAAATGAAAGGTAATAGCAAACAATTCATATATGCTTATTGGACTGATCCTGATAGTTCTATCCATGCAGAAGGAGTTCACTCACATCATGTCAAAGATGTTATTAAATATATAAATAAGCACGTGGCTCGCTTAGCAAAATTAAATCCGGACAATTTAATTTTAGTCATCGCTGATCATGGATTAATTGATGCTCAATATGAATATATAACCGAACACAAAGACCTATATTCACTTTTAAAATTTGATCCCTATCTTGACTCTAGATCATTACTTGTTCAAGTAAAAGAAAACAAACATCAAGAATTTGAAGATTTGTTTAACCGCTACTATGGTGAGCGTTATCTTTTGTTACCAAAGCAAAAATACCTCGAAAAACAATATTTTGGAATTGGTAAAACTTTTGATAAAATAGATAATTTCCTAGGCGATTATTTAATTACCGCTCTAACCGAGAAAACTCTTGTCGTCCCTGATCCTAATGGGGAAGAGCTAATTGGTCAACATGCCGGATCAATGGAAGAAGAATTTGTTATATCTGTAGCTGTGTTTAATGATTAAATAAGCAAATTAATGCTTCTTTTAACTAAAGTTAAACTTATAATAAAAAATTAATGTCTTTAAGCTTTAAGTCATTTCAAAAAACTTCTTAATAGTTTATAATAAATCATGGGTGAACAAATATGTCTTATAAAGCTTTATATCGTACTTATCGTCCAACAACATTTGAAGAAGTTGCAGGACAACAACACATTATTAGAACTTTAAAAAATGCGCTAAGCGAAAATAAAATTGCACATGCCTATCTTTTTTGTGGACCACGTGGAACTGGAAAAACTACTATGGCACGTTTATTTGCTAAAGCCTTAAATTGTGATGATGGTTTTGGCAAACAATGTAATAAATGTGAAAATTGCATAGCAATTAATGAAGGGCGACATCCAGATATTATCGAAATAGATGCTGCTAGTAATCGAGGTATAGATGATATTCGTGACTTAATTTCTAAAGTCAAATATTCACCTATAATGGGCAATTATAAAGTGTATATCATCGATGAAGTACATATGATGACTACAGAAGCCTTCAACGCTTTATTAAAGACCCTCGAAGAACCACCTGAAAGAGTTATTTTCATACTAGCAACTACTGAGCCATATAAATTAATGCCTACTATTTTATCTAGATGCCAAAGATATGATTTTACAAAAGTTAGTGATGGCGATATGTATAATCGTCTTATAGATGTTTGCCAATATGAAAATGTTGAATTTGAAGAAGAAGCAATATCTTTACTAGTTTCATTGGCCGATGGCGGTATGAGAGATGCATTATCTATGTTGGATCAAACTATCGCTTATTGTGGAAATAAAATAACTACCATTGCCATTCAAGAATTATATGGACTCTCATCAATAAATGAAAAATTAAGATTATTATCTTCTTTAAATGAAGGAAATGTTTTAGAAGTTACAAATATTATTAAAAATTTATCTAATAATGGGATTGATATAAAAAGATTAACTTCCGATTTATTAGAAATTTTAAAAGATATTTTAATTTATCAAACCACCAAAAACGACACTCTCTTAAGAGTTTTAAAATTAAGTGAGATACAAAATATAAATATACCTTTAAAGAAAGTAAATCAGATGATTGATATCCTATTGGAAACCATCTCTAATTATCGCTTAGTCAATAACGTTCTATCTTTATTTGAAATTGCAATGCTTAAAATATCTTCTTTAAATGTCATAAATGAAGAACAAGAAAAAATTATTCAACAACCTTTAAAAGTCGAAGTTAAGCAAGAAAAAGAAATTATTGAACCTAAAAACGTTGTTGAAAATAAGCCTTCATCTATAAAAGAAGAAGTTAAACCACAAGTAAAAATTATAAATACACCCGTTGAAAATTATTCTAACAATTTTTTAAATAATGTTTCATTTACAAGTGTAGAGCCTTTATTAGAAGAAGGCACCCCGATTGATTATACTATGGATGATATTATAAATATTATGGTTCAAGCGACAAAAGAAGCTAAAATCTCACTGAACAACAATTGGAAACTATTAGATTCATTATTAAGTAATAATCGAGTCGGAAAATACGCTTCAATGCTCAAACTAGCTATGCCTAGAATAGTCAGTAAAACCGCTATTGTTCTCGAATCATCATTTAAAAACGTTATAAATAGGGTAAATATTAAAGAAAATCAATATGGATTATCAAAAGTCATAGAGGCTTTATGTGGTGAATCATGCGTAATTATTTGCATGTCTCAGCAAGATTATGTTGAATCAGTAAAAAAATTCACTAATTTGCAACAAGCTAATAAATTACCTTTACCAAAGCCAGTTGCTATAAATATAAAATAAAAAGGAGAAAAAACTATGAATATGCAAGCTTTAATGCAACAAGCACAAAAAATGCAACGTGAAATGCAAAAAAAACAAGCAGAATTAGAAGCTAAAACTTTTTCTGTCGATAGCGCAGGCGGAGCAATAAAAGTTATTATCAAAGGAACACGTCAAATTGAAAAAATTGAAATTGATAAAGACGCTATTGATCCAGATGACAAAGAGATGTTAGAAGATATGATTAAAATTGCCATTAATGAAGCAATATCTGTTGTTGATAATGCTTTTGATGCTCTTAATGCACAAATGACAAATGGTATAAAAATGCCTGGGTTTTAATACATGCAAGAATTAAAAACAATCTCAAATTTGGTTCAATCTTTAAAATGTGTTCCAGGAATAGGCAATAAGTCCGCTGAAAGAATTGCTTATGAATTTTTAAAAATGGATTCAAGCAAAATTTCTGCTTTAATTAGTTCATTAGAGGATATTAAAAACAATATTTCTATCTGTCCTAAATGCGGCTGCTATAAAGAAAGTGGTACCTGTTTAATCTGTGAAGATGAAACGCGTGACAACTCTTTGCTCATCGTTGTTACCTCATTTAAAGATGTGTTAGCTTTTGAAAGGTTAACTTCAATTCATGCATTATATCATGTTTTAAATGGCTCTATTTCTCCAACCAAAGGAATAACCGCTTCAGATATAAATATTAGCAACCTTATAAAGCGTATTAAAGAAGGAACATTTAAAGAAGTTTTACTTGCCACTAATCCAACCATTGATGGTGAAACAACTGCTTTATATATTAAAAGATTATTAGAGGAATTTTCAGATTTAAAAATTACTCGTCTCGCCTATGGATTACCAATGGGTGCAAATTTAGATTATACTGATGAATTAACTTTAACTAGAGCACTAGAAGGAAGAACTGATTTCAAAAAATAGAGGTTTTATTATGTCATTATTTATTTCAATTGAAGGTCCTGAGGGATCTGGAAAATCTTCAGCAATTAAAATTGTATATGAACGCTTAATAAAAGATGGTTATTCTATCGTTCAAACACGAGAACCAGGAGGAACATCCATCTCTGAGCAGATAAGAAATATCATCCTAGATAAAGATAATACTGAGATGGACTCTCGATGTGAAGCTTTATTATATGCTGCATCAAGAAGACAACACTTAGTGCAAAAAATTTGGCCTGCTTTAAAAAAAGGATATTTAGTTTTTTGTGATCGTTATTTGGATTCTTCACTCGCTTATCAAGGAATCGCTCGAGGTATTGGATTAGAAGAAGTTTTAAACATTAATCTTTTTGCTACCGAAAATACATTTCCAGATTTAACTTTACTTTTTGATATCGAACCAGAAATCGGATTAAAACGCATCGCTAGTAATGCTGATAGAGAAGTTAATCGTCTAGATTTAGAAAAATTAGAATTTCATAAAAAAGTTCGATCAGGATATTTATTATTAGCTAAAAAATATCCTGAAAGAATTAAAATTATTGATGCTAGCCAATCTTTAGAAGTTGTCGCAGAAGAAACTTATAGAATTATTAAAGGAAAACTAAATAAATGAATTTTGGAGATTATCTAAAAAACAAGCAACCATTAATCTATAACACTTTTATTAATGCGCTAAAAAATAATAAGTTATCACATGCTTATTTAATAAAAGGAAATGCTGATGCTCCTTTATTAGAATGCGCTAAATTTTTAGCAAAATCTTTGATTTGCCTTAATGGTAATCCTTTGGCTTGTTGCGAATGTTTTAATTGTCTTCGTTTTGATGATAATAATTACGCTGATTTTATGCTTTTAGATGGTTCTAAACAAAACATAAAAGTAAGCGATATTGAAACTCTTCAAAATTTTTTTCAAAATACTTCATCAGAAAAAAGTGAAAAAATGATATATATTATCCATCTACTTGAAAATTCAAATCGTGAATCTTTAAATGCAATTTTGAAATTTCTTGAAGAGCCACAAGATAATGTCTATGCTTTTATCACCACAGCAAATGAAGAAAAATTACTACCAACTATTCTCTCGCGAACTCAACATTTAAAACTTATCCCTTTAGATCATAATGATCTTATTAATTCCGCAAAAGAAAAAGGTGTTAGTGAGGATGATGCTGAATTACTATCTCAATTTAATGGTAATGTTGACACTTTAGTTCAAGTAGCTACAAGTGAATCATATATAAAAATTAAAGATTTAGTTTTTGATATCTTAGATTGTATTTATAAATCTCGCGGAGAAATGTTATATTATATTGAAACAGTAGTTATTCCCTTTTTAAAGGATAAAGTATCTACTAGACTATTCTTAGACATTCTGTCAATCGCTTTTAAAGATTTAATTAATGACTCTTTGGGATTAGATTTAATATTATCATCTCAAAAAGAATTGATTCATTCATTAAATGGAAAAATAAATAACATCAATGAATGCTATCTACAAATTATGTTTGCCAGAGGGCAACTGGATTTAAATGTTAATATTGGATTATTAATCGAACATATAGGTATTACTATTTATAAAGGAGTTGAAGAAAAATGGATTTAATATTTGGTGTCAATTTTGCAAATCAAAACAAGCCACAATACTTTTTAGCAAATTATGAAATAAAACAAGGAGAAATGGTTGTTGCTGAATCAATTCGTGGATTGGAATTAGGCCGCGTTTGTTCTGTTCCTAAAGAATATACTATCGTTGAAGGCGAAGACATCCCTTTTTCTTATATTATAAGAATTGCTACGGATGAAGACTTGCAAGCATATGAAAAAAATAAAATTGAATGTGCCGAAGCGATGAAAATCGTTCAAATGCAAGCTAACACTCTTTCTTTAGGCATGTCTGTAACTAATGCTGATTACACTTTAGATAAAAATAAATTGATTATTTCATATCTTGCCGATGACCGCGTTGATTTTAGAGAACTATTAAAAGTTTTAGCCTCACTATATCATTGTCGCATCGAATTAAGACAAATTGGACCACGCGATAAAGCCAAGATGATCGGCGGAATTGGAATCTGCGGATTACCTTTATGTTGTTCAACTTTCTTAAATGAATTCGATGGGATTTCAATAACTATGGCTAAAAATCAAATGCTTGCTTTGAATATTCCTAAGCTAAGTGGCCATTGTGGAAAATTAATCTGTTGCTTAAAATATGAAGACGAAGTTTATACTTTAGAAAAGAAAGATATGCCAAGAGTGGGATTAAGAGTTAATTATGAAGACCAAGTATTTCGCATTGCTTCCATAAACATCATCACTAAAACTGTCCGTTTAGAATCAATTGACAATGTTATATTTGTCCCATTAGAAGCAATCGAAGGCAAAGTAATTCAAAATCCAATCAACAATAAAAATAATCCAAAGCCAAAAAATAAGGAAAAGAATATTGAAATTAAAAATGAAAAGAATTAAATCATATAATAATGGTGCTACATGTTATTTTATCGCCACCCCAATTGGTAATCTTGATGATTTTTCTCCGCGTGCTAAACAAATATTATCTAGCGTAAATTTTATTGCGTGCGAAGATACTCGAACAACATCTGCTCTACTTAATCACTTTAATATTAAGAAGAATTTAATAAGTTATCATGAACATAATGAGCAATTGTGTTCAACTAAGCTTATCTCTATTTTAAAAGAAGGCAAATCGATTGCTATTTGCTCTGATGCTGGCTATCCTGGAATTTCTGATCCAGGACAAATAATTGCTCGTCATTGTATCGAAAATGATATTCCCATCAGCGTAATTCCTGGAGCTAATGCCTTTATTCCCGCTTTAATTGGATCTGGCTTAGATAGTGATCACTTCTATTTTCATGGATTTTTATCATCTAAACCATCCAAAAGGCTCCAAGAAATAAAAGATTTAATGTACGTCCCTTGCACTTTAATCTTTTACGAAGCACCACATCGAATAAAACAAACATTATTAGATTTATATCATATATTAGGAAATAGAAAAATTTCTATCGCACGCGAAATTACTAAATTGCATGAGGAATATATCCGTGGCACTTTAGAGGAATTATCACAAATTGATGAAAGCACTCTTAAAGGAGAAATGGTACTAATTGTTGAAAAAGGACACGCTGAAAAAATTGATTATGATGATGATACTTTAATAATAAAAATCAAAAGCTACACTAAAAACGGAACATCTTTAAAAGATGCTTGCAAACTTGTCGCGGAAGAAACCGGTATTAAAAAGAATTATCTTTATAATTTAACAATTAATAATCAAGAATAATTATAAAAAGCTAGCTTGCATGTTAAATGTATCTTGATAACAAATACTTAAAATATATTCTTTATTATTGAGAATATATTTTTTATTTATACAATTAAAATTTGAGGTTTCAATATTCTTAAAAGATGTTTTATCATCTAACATTTTATAAATTGCTTCCTTTTGGCACCATATATTTATAATTTGCTCAGAAGATAAAATATCACTATTATTCAATTCATGAGGGGTTAAAATCTTTTTTAGCAACTTCAAGTGGTCTTTATCATCAAATACTTGTAAATCAATACCGACTATATTATTGGCAATAGCTACCGCGACATATTCATCGCTATGAGATATCGAAAAATTAAAACTAGATAACCATTTACCATTTTCGCTTTGATGAAATTTATAGTTATCTATTTTTTTATTAAATATTTGCATGATGGCATTTTCAAGCGTTATCCATGCCCAATATTTTTGTCGTTTTAAATCATCATTGAAACAATTTTTAATTTCATTATCCTTTTCTAAGGGATAAACATTTTTATAATCAATTACCTGAGGAATCTTACTTATAAAAACATAAACGTCTTCTTTTATTTCCATATTCAATAAAATTAATTTATCTTATCATTTTCATCATTTCTAGTGATATGATTATTTAAATATCTTTTATCAAAATCTGTCTCAAAATCAATTTTGCTTCCACCGAAATTATTAATATATTTGCTTCTTATTCTCTTCATATTTATTCGATGATTAGCTTCTAAAATGATATACACTGCAGCGCATAAAAGTCCGACATACATCACTTTAATTCCCAATAATAAATATGGAGTCTCATATTCAAATTCATAATGATAATTACCTTGAGGTGCAAGAATAGATAGGAATCCGCCTTGTGCTTTATATATTTTTACCCACTCAACTTGGTTATTATTTTCATCAAATACTTTAACTTTCCATCCTTGATCATATGGAATTTGTAAAACGATCATTTTTTCTTTATCAAAATCAGTATCAAAACTAAAATCATTGACATCAACACAGATATTTTTCAAAGGATTTTTCTTTAATAACTCTATTTGTTGTAAATATGTGTCTTCATATTCATAACTTAAATAAGGTTTTAACAAAGTTGAATTATAGCTATTCATATTATCCAAGATTTCAATTCTTACTCTTGTCACTTTATCATCGACATAAAAACCTCTTTGTCGCTTACTCTCTGAACCTTTAGAGCCATTAAACCAATGAGTCATATGTTTATCTGAAGTCAATACATATTCTTTATCATCTTCATCTCTACCATATAAAACAATATTAAGATTTTCACCCATTCTTGCTTGAACAGTCACGAAACATTTTCCTCTTGTTTGACAATCACTACCAATATTTAAAGATGATGTATCAATATCAACATATGAACCATATGTTAATCCCCGAGCCGCGCTTGAAGTATATGAGCCTCTATTTTCAAAATTATCACCATTTTTGTAGAATATTTTAATTAAATTGTTATTGAGTGATGGAGTAATTATTCCTTGACTAATGCTTGATGCATCCTCATTAGAAATATAATTAAATCTAGTCATGCTCTCATAATCACTTCCAAAAATTTCTTCTAAATCATCTTCATTTAAAATAGCGCCTGTCAAATAAGCTTTTTCATTGGTTAAAATATAGTCGCTCTTTTCTTGGTAATAAGAAAAATCTTTCATAACGTTTTCATTTATTATCGTATCAAAAGCATACCCAAGTTCAATAAAATTATCATTTATATAAACCACGTGATCGTCTGTTGAAATATATTCAGAGAAACCAAAAGGAATATTATAATCATCATCTTTTAAAATATAATACTTTGTCCCAACAAACTCATCTAAATTAATTCTCTTTTCATGAATTCCCATCGACCAACTTGATTCAGATACGGAATATTTCACCGTTGACCAATTTAAGAATTTATTGAGTTCATAATTGAAAGTTGAATGGAAGGTACCCATACCTGGTGAAGATAGTACCATTCCTAAATTATTTGCCGAACGATCAGCAGATGTAGAAAAAACTCTAAAGTAATCTTTATCTTCATTTTTTATATTTTCAACTAATCTAATTTCCTCTTTATAATTTGCTTCACCGCCATATAATCCTTGATATGAAGTAGTACCTTGACCAATTAAAGTTATATTGCACATCACTATAGCTTCAAAAGCAATAAAATATCTTAAATCAGAAACTAAATCACTTTTTCGGAAGTTCTTACGCATATAGAAATATAAAATTACGATATATACCATTTCTCCATAAAAATAATAAATCGATTCATCCATGTCGGAAGCTTTTAATAATTCACCCTTATAAAGCATAAATCCATAAAATATAGCAATTACACCGAAAGATAAATCTAAATACCAGATAGACATCTTCTCTCTTTTATCAAATTGTGTGGCAATAAACACACATGCTACAGCTGTGACAAAGATATACCATCTTCCATAAGCTGAATCAGTAAATCCAGAAAAACAATAATAAACAAATGGTGTAAAGAGCATTAAACACATTCCTAGCGCTCCCACGACTGTTGAAAAATGACGCGTTTTAAATGATTGTATTAAGCTAGGAATAAATAAAAGCATTAGTGGAGTATATATAAACATTGATGCATAAGAATAAGTATATGTATTAAAGACAACTGAATCCATACAAGAGACATTTGGAGTAAAAAATGCTACTAAAGGATATATATAATTTCTAGATGATCCTCCTGCATATTCCCATTTAAATAAATAATTTGTTAGATTTGTAAACGCCTCTTTAAAACTTAATTCACCATGTCCACCGATTGAAGAGAATAAAGCTTTTAACGCATTAGTTAAATTAGGAAGGTAAGACGCACTAGAAGTACGTGGATTATCTAATGCGGTAGCAAAACAAGGAAGAAGGATTATCGCAGTTAACATTAATCCGCAAGCAAAAGCGAATATTCCTTGAAATATAACAGTTCCTCGCACATCAAAAGTCATAGTATGAGTGATTTTATTTTCTTTCATTCTTCGATTATATTCACCCAAATTTTGGAAATATCTAAAAATACCATATATAACACCGCAGAAGCAAAAACTAATTAAAAAGTAATAATTTGTTAATCCACATACGAATATGGTTAATACCAACATCATTGGCTTTTGTTCTTTAATAATCTTCTCTACGCCTAATAATACTAAAGGCATTAAAACAGCTATTTCTAAGAAATGATTAAACCATAAATAATAAAAATTATAACCACAGAAAGCATATGCAATACCAACCAACCATGATGTTTCTTTTTTGACTTTAAAATAATCTAATAACATCTTCATTGTGACACCAGCCAAGACCATTTTTGTGATCATCATAAAAGCTTGGCCTTGTGCTAATAAAGAACGCGGACAAATTAATAAAACTAAAAAGAAAGGATTAAATAAATAATAGAACGAGTTAGCCCCTATATTATTTACTCCTAGCATTGCCGAGTCATCCCAAAGGACAAATTCACCTGTTTTGAAAAAATGCCACCAATCATCATATCCATTATAATAAAATGGAATTTCTTGCAAGGTAAAATCACCTGAAACCGGAATAGTAAATTCATTATTCACAAGAGTAGCAAAAAACATTATAAAAGCTATTACATATAAGAAAAAGACATAAGGAAACCATTTGCGGTTAAGCAAATTTTGATATATCTTATATATTTTAGATTCTTTAAATGATTTCTTTATGTTTTTTACTTGTTCCATATTCCACCTCTATTTGTGATAAGTTTCATTGTTCAATATTTTGAATGAGCGATATATTTGTTCCAATATTATTACTCTTGTCATTTGATGAGTGAAAGTTAAATCAGATAATTTTAAACGAAAGTTTGCATGTTGTCTTACTTCATCTGATAAACCTAATGATCCACCGATAATAAAAGTAATTGTCGAATATTTATTCATTGCTAAATCGATTTTCTCACTAAGAGCAATTGAAGAGATTGCTTCTCCATGAATATCTAGAAGAATGATAAACTCATTATCTTTAGTTTTTTGTAAAATTCTTTTTCCTTCTAAAGTTAAAATATTCTCTATTTCTTTATTAGAAGCGTTATCTTTTATTTTGCAATCTTCAACTTCTATAATGTTCAATTTGCAATACTTTGTTAGACGCTTATAGTACTCTTGAATTTCATCTTTTAAAAATTGTTCTTTGATTTTTCCTACTGCTATAAGTTTTATATTAATCATAGCATAATTCCTTTTCGAGATTACCTCCACATAACATATTGTGCTGTTCAGCGCAGCGAACATTAATATTAGTTACATCAACACCTCTTTTTGACATAATTTTATAAAAAGTGTCTAGAGCTTTCATTGGTGTATTTGCTTCTTCTGATAAATGAGCTAAAACAATTTCTTTAGTTTTTGAAGAGATTATTTCAGATAAATATAAAGCTGAGTCTTCATTGGATAGGTGGCCATGATCACCCATAATTCGATCAATCAAATATTGTGGTCGACCCGTAGCTAATTGCATTCTAACATCATGATTTGATTCAAAAATATAATAATCGGCATCTTTAATATAATCCATCACACGCTCATATAAATACCCTGTATCGGTAATATAAACCAATTTTTCACCATCAGCCTCTATTACAAAGCCAACAGATCCTACAACATCATGAGATGTAGGAATAACTGTTATATGAAATCCATTAAGATTATATTGATGATATGGTATTAATTCATGATTTTCGTCACTCACTTGATAAGTAGATCGACTTGCATATATACATTCATCTTTAAATGCTTTAATACCCGCAATATGATCACTATGACTATGGGTAAGTAAAAGCACATTAAGATTTTCTATTGAAACATTGATTTCTGCGATTAGAGATTTAAATCTCTTAATTGTAAGTCCATTATCAATCACAAGATACTTGCCATTACTAGCAATAATAGTACTATTCCCCTTAGATCCAGACTCTAAAACATAATATCTCATTTTTTAATTCCCTTCGTCTGCCAATTCAACGAATTTTCCAATATTTTTCATGAATGCCAATTTAATTGTTCCTGTTTTTCCATTACGATTTTTTTGAACAATTACTTCTGTAATATCCATATCTTCTTTTGTAGAATCGTTTGAATTATCTTCTGATTGTTGACCCGGTTTTTGATAATTTTCACGATATAAGAACATAACTATATCAGCATCTTGCTCAATAGATCCAGAATCTCTTAAATCAGATAAAACTGGTCGACGAGATGCTTTTTCATTTGCTCTAGACAATTGACAAAGACATACGATTGGAACACCTATATCACGCGCAAAGCTTTTTAATTGTCGTGAAATCTCAGTTACACTCTCGCGAATATCTAATCTTGGATTATTTAAATTAATTAAACCTAAATAGTCAATTACTACTAAGCCTAAATTAGGATCTTTAGCTTTTAGTTTTGTGATTTTAGTTTTAATTTCACCTAATTTAATTCCAGAAGTATCATCGATAAGAATTTTAACATTATTAATATCATCTTCAGCCTGTTGAACTGCAAGCCAATCATTGTCGGTTAAATCACCAGTTTTTAAATTTCCTAGTCCTACATAACTAATAGACGCTAATAATCTATTTACTATATCTTCTGCTGACATTTCTAATGAGAAAAGGGCAACTGTCTTATGACTTTTATACGCCGCGTTATAAATTAAATTAATAGCAAAAGCTGTTTTTCCAACTGATGGTCGCGCAGCGAGAATTATTAATTGTCCCGGTTGCCATCCAGCTGTATATTTATTTAATTCTTTATATCCGGTATCAACACCAACAAGATAAGATTTTTTAGTTTCTTTTCTTTTTTCTTGAAGTGTCTTTGAAAGTGTAGACAAAATATCACTTGTATCTTTAAAATCACCTGAAGCACGATTTTTAATTAAATTAGAAATCGCATTATCATATTTTTCGATAAAGTCATCAACATCGGTAATTTCTTTTTCAAAGAATTCTTTATTTAATTTAGAGGTACAATTAAATAATTTTCTAATCAAAGATAAATTAAAAATTGTAGAAATATGATAAGAGGCATTTTTATCACCCATATAGTAATCGCTTAACTCATATAAATAATCAACTCCACCAATTTGGTCAAGTTTCTTCATATTAGTTTTAAGCTCGTTGGTGATTGCAACATTATCGATTGGTTTATTTTGTCTTTCAACATTTTGGATTGCTTCAAAAACAATTTGGTTAGCAGGACTATAAAAATCATCCTTATTAAGCAAATTTAAAGCATCGTAGCAAGCTTTTCTACTTGCTATCATAGAGCCTATTACAGCTTTTTCCGATTCAATATTACACGCGACTTGATTCTTAGCCATAATCCCTCTACTTCTTTTCGCTTACATGAACATTTATTGTTCCCACGACTCCTTTATATAATTCAATTTGCAATCTCGTAAAGCCAAATGCATTAACCGGAAACTTATCAATAAATTTTCTTTTATCGACTTCAATTGAATATGTTTTTTTCAACTCTTCACATATTTGCTTTTGAGAAATACTCCCACACATTCTTCCATCTTTTGAAGATGTTGCCGTGAATTCAACATTTATACCTTTTAATTTTTCAGCGATTTCTTGTGCATTAGCTTTTTGTATAGATTCATCAATCTCTCTTTGCTTGATTTGCTTATCAAGCATATTTTTTGATCCAACAGTGTACATAACCGCTAAATTGTTTTTAATTAGATAATTGGCACCATATCCTTGAGATACTTCAACTATTTGATCTTTTTTGCCAACATTTTTTACATCTTTTAATAAAATTACTTTCATTTTATTCACCAACTTTCTTTTCTCTAGCATCATTCAGATATTGATCTAAAATACTTTTTACTCTATTAACAACATCATCTAAACTTATTCCTGTAAATTTTGCTGCAGCTGCTGTAAATGATCCGCCTCCGCCTAATTTTTCGCATAGAATTTGGCAACTAACCGTTCCATCACTACGAGAAGATAATCCAATATCTTTTTCAGAAGTTCGTCCAATGACAAAGCACGCATTAATTCCCGCTATTTGCAATGTTTCTGTAGCCACTCTAGCTAAAGTAGCTTGATCCACAATATCATTTTGATCAGCGACAGATACAATAATTCCATAATAAGGGGTAATTGAATTTGACATTATTTTTGTCTTTAGAGCATATTCTTCATAGTCTTCTTTTAAGAAGGAATCAGCAATACCATTATCAGCTCCAAAATTCTTTAAGATATATGATGCATCATAAGTTCTTGCACCAATTTTATTACGATAGTAATTTGTATCAAGGATAATTCCCGCTAACATAAAGGTTGCAATTGCTGGAGTAACCTCTACTGGTTTTGAAGCATATCGAATCATTTCTGCCACCAATTCCGAAGCCGAAGAGGCACCTGGTTCAATATAATTAAATTCCGTTTTTTCAACATAATGTTCACCACGGCGATGATGATCGATAACCGCTATTTTTTCTGCTTTTTTAACTAACGAACTAGACATAGTGTTATATGGGTTATGAACATCAACTAAAATTAATAAGCTTTTAGATGAAAATTCATCTATCGCTTTAGATGGTGAGATTGTTATATCATTAACTTGTTCTTTAGTAAACATTCTCTTAAACGCTCTTTTAGTTTTATTTTCAAGTGAAGATTCATCATAAACAATTTTAGCTCTTTTTTCTATAGATTGAGCAAAGCAATAAATACCTAAAGCTGAACCAATGGCATCTAAATCAGCCATTGCGTGTCCCATAATATATACTGCATTAGCCTCTTCAATCAATGCTTTTAAAGAGTTTGACATAACACGAGATTGAACTGAGTTCTTTCTCTCTTGAGCCTCAGTTTGTCCACCGATAAAACGAAGATTTTCACCATAAGTTGAAATAACTGCTTGATTTCCACCTCTAGATAAAGCTACATCAAGTGCTGTAGAAGCAAATTCAAATAATCTACTATAATTATCAATTCCACTAGAAATACCAATTGATAATGTTAAGATATTATTCTCATTACCATTATTATTTTTTACTTCTTTAATAACATCCTTTAAAATTGAAAATTTATCATTGATTAATGCTTCATAATTCTCATGAGTACATATAAATAAATATGAATCATTTTTATATTTTTTAATAAGAAGATTAAATTTTTTAGCGTATTCAACAATTATCTTTTGAATTGCAGCAAGATTATCGTTAATTGATAAGTCATCTAAAATGTTCGCTAAGTCTTGATAATTATCAATAGCTATAATTCCTACTGCCGGAGCATGATTAACTGAATACTTAATCAATTCTTCATTTTCAGAAATATCTTTAAATATATATAAATTTGCTTGAGCGAGATATCTTACTGCATAGTAATTATTATTAATTTCTATTTTCATTTCATTGATAGATTGATCTGTTAGTTCTTTTAATTTTGGATTCCATTCAAAAATATTTCGGTCCATTAATTTACTTTGTATATTATTAAACCATTTATTAACCCAAATAATGTCATTTTTTTCATCAGTAACTATTAAACCTATTTTTCCAAAATCATAAGCTTCTTGAACATCTTTACCAATAACAGAAAGTGCATCAATATCACTTCTAGTTCTAGCATTAGAAATCCTCAAAATTAAAATAATGAAAGCTAAAAGATTTATTAAACTTATTCCAAAAATAACAGCTATAAGAATTTCGTTAATGTATAATGTCAAATATTTATTATCCATTAAAAAGAATAAAACACCACCCGCTATTGACTCTATAAAAAACAAAATAATAACGATTGTAAGTTCTCTATGTATTAACTTTTGCATATTTCGCCTCGCATATCTTTCAATATTATACTATATATTATTACATATATATAGTAATTTTTTTATCACTTTTATAATTTTAACGAAATATGGCTTAGATTTTGATAAATTCCTACAGCGATTATAGCGATTGGAAAGATAAAAATAACTAAAATAGAAATTGCATAAAACCACATTTTATTATTGATTCGCGACCATTTTGAGATTAAATAAATTCCCTGATATATCATAAAAAAACTAAATATAATCCAAATATTAATTATTGTCGCACTCAAAATGAAAACTACTTGATTATCTATCATCAAACCAAAAATACTGCCAATTGCAATAGCGGAAAAGACTAAATATACAACACCTACACAAGTAGGAATAGTTTCTAAAGTTATCATTTGATTAAACAGTGCTTTATTTTTTAATTTTAATCTTGTCAATATCAAATTAGTTAAAAATTGTACGATAATTCCTTCCATTAAAGAAATTAAAAATATTGAAGCCGGTATAAGAGAAATCAAAACCGCTCTCAAAAAATTTTCAATATTATTTATTCCTAATCCATTTAAAAATTTGATGAGATTATCTACTAAAGATAGGGTATCATTTATGATATCGTACTCAAATAAATATCCAAACAACCACATAGATAATACATTGCAAATTAATGAAGTGCACGTTGTAAATATTATCTCAATTAAACTTCCTTTATTTTTCTTAATTATTAACGGATAGAACATTCCCATAATAATTGTGGGAACAACAAAAAATAAAGCGCTGATTGGATTTATAAAGATAAAGGCGATGGCAATAGTTGAAATAGCTACAACCAAAGAATCTTTTAAATTATATTTATATCCATAAATAGATATTGGAATAGGCAAGATAAAATAAAGCCAGTCTTCTAATAGGCCACCAATAAACTTTGATAGCAATAAAATCAAAGCATATATCGCTGTTATAACAGCACCATCAGTTATTATCTTTACCTTGTCTTTCATATTCCAAAGATAAAAGCCCCTACATTTTACTGCAGGGGCCTATAATTTATTTTAGTCAGCAATGTATGGTAATAATGCCATATATCTTGCACGTTTAATAGCAACAGCAACTTCTCTTTGATGCTTTGCACATGCACCAGTGGCACGGCGTGGAGAAATTTTTCCATTAGGAGAAATAAATTTCTTCAAAGTTTCTACATCTTTATAATCGATTTCTGTTCCTTTATTTTTACAGAAAATACAAAATTTCTTTTTTGCTCTTACTTTCTTAAAAGCCATAATACCTTTCCTTTCTCATTCATTTAAGAATGTTATTAGAATGGTAAATCATCATCAGCAACATCAATTGAAGAGATATTCTTTTCGCCGACATCGCCCGGAACTTCATCAGGAACATATCCCACTTCTTCATTCTTAGTAGCATTTGTTGTTCCTTTTGGTTCTAAAAATTGTACTGAGTCACATATCACTTCAATAATAGTAACTTTTCTTCCATCTTTAGAATCATAAGTTCTTTGATTCAATCTACCCTCAACACCAACAAGTGAACCCTTATGGGTAAACTTATAAGCATTTTCAGCTTGTTGATTCCATACTGTACATGGAATAAAGCTGGCGGTCTTCTCTCCGTCTGGACCCTTTTGTCTATTATCTACAGCAACAGTGAAGGATGCTACAGATGCTCCGCTAGCGGTTTTTCTAAGTTCTGGATCTCTTGTGAGACGACCAACTAAAACGACACGATTAATCATAAAATTTCCTCCTTGTATTTAAGGGAATTATTTTGCTATAACTAAGCTACGAACGACGTTTTTATTAATTTTTGTAACACGATCAAATTCATTGATACCTGCTACTGAATTAGTTGTTACTGTAACAACTACGTAATAGCCTTTCTTATCGCCATCAATCTCGTATGCTAAATCTCTTAAGCCCCACTCATCGACTTTGTCGATTGTTCCACCGTCTAAAGCGAGGATTTCGTGTAACTTTCCAATTAATTGGTTACGATCAGCATCTTCAAGATTAGGTTTAAGAATATACATAATCTCGTACTTTTTCATATTTACACCTCCTATGGTCTTC
>CABUOQ010000015.1 GCA_902493275.1 uncultured Bacillota bacterium
TAAGAGGATATCATTTTTCTTATCTTTTGTAAGTGTGTTATTTTTTGACGTATACGTTTAAAGTACTCCCTTTGTCAAGTACAAATCAAATTGTGTATTAATATTTATTTAAGTAGTATCTTTTGTGTTGCCTTCCTCTAGGGGAAGCTCGAAACTTTTTTTAAACGTATTCATAAAATTCTTTAGGTGCCATTTTGATCATATTATTGCGTATTCAAAGGGCGGAAAATCTGTATTAGAGAATTGTCAGGTACTTTGTAGCGATTGCAATCTATCTAAAAGTGATAAGGAACTTCATGATTTTTTGCTTGAAGAAAAAGCAAAAAAATTCATGGCTGATGAATCTATTTTTGAAAAACGTGATTTTAGTGAAGAAAAAGTTAATGAAGATAACACAAAAATCACTAAAGAAAAATTTGATAAATTAATATCTGATTTTATTTCAATTAATGGAGATATAAAAAAGATTGATTTTACTAGAGAAAGGAATGGACTTCCTTCAATCACTTACGTGCATAAATACTATGGTAATATTACTAATTTAAAACAAAGTTTTGGATTAAGAATTAATAGGGAATGGAATAGAGAATCAATATAGGTTCGATTAGAAGAATATTCAGTTGAGAATCCTACCTTTAGACAAAATGATTTTAAAAAATGCAATGATTTACCTTCTCTTCCATGTATTCTTTCGTATTTTCCAGAATATAAAAATTTTAATGATATTAAAAAGGCTCTTGGATTAGAATTAAATTATGAAGTATGGACAAAAGAGCAAGTTGAAATATCTTGTAAAAAATACTTAGAAAATCATAATAAAATAACACTAAAAGATTTAAAAAAAGCAAATGGCTTACCTACTGCAAATGTAATTTATAGAATATTTGGAGCTATGGAAAATTTTCAATGTGAGTCTGGAGTTGTAATAAAAAATACAAAAAAGCAAAATTCACTAAAAAGGAAGTGGACTATACGATTTTAAAATATTTAAAGGCTGGCAATAAAATTCTAACTTCTTCAAAAGAATTAACATCATTAAATTTACCTTCAATGTCAACAATAATGAGATTTTATGAAAATTGGAGAGAACCATTTGCTATATTTTCAAAAATGCTAGAAATAACTAAGTAATTATAAATAAAAAGAAGTCATTTTTTATTAAATGAAGAATAAATATTTCTCGGCAATTATTGTCTAAAAATATTGGAATTCTATTTCTTACAAAACTTTTCTGCCAATTCATAGATTATTTTTATAAAAAATTATTTATGGTTTAAATATTAGTGTCTTGTTTTATTACTAAATTACATTTTTTCAAAAAACTATGGATAAATTATAGCCAAACTTGCGGTTTATAATTCGCCAAACTTGCGGTTTATAATTCGCCAAACTTGCGGTTTGCGTAAAAGTGATGTATCATTATGTTGAGGAAATAAATATGGAAAAAGAATATATACATAGATTGTTTGATGAAGAGTTAAATTTTTACCTTAAAACTGTTGGTGTAATCCAAATTGTTGGACCTAAATGGTGTGGAAAATCTAGAACCGCTAAAAGACACGCTAAAACGATTATTGATTTGATGAAAAAAAATCAAAGAGATCAATATGTAGAATTAGCAAAAAAAGCCCCAGACGTGCTTTTAAACAGTGGAGATAAGCCAATTCTTATTGATGAATGGCAAGTTATATCTTTTATATGGAATTCTATTAAAGAAGCTGTTGATGAAAATTGGGGCTTCGGTCAATATATTTTGACTGGAAGCGTTACGGACAATACATCATCTAATTCTTTGGCAGGTGAAGAAAATGAAACACACACAGGAACAGGACGTATCATAAAAAGATTAATGAGAACGATGTCTCTATTTGAAAGTAAAGATGGTGATGGAAGCGTATCGTTATCTAATTTAAAAAAAGGCACATTTAAAGAAACTATATCTAGTAGAGATATAAAAGATTACGCTTATTATATTTGCCGTGGTGGTTGGCCTCTTGCAATTAATGATGACAAAGATGTTGCGCTTCAACAAGCAAAAACTTTCTATAATGGTTTAACTGGTGAAGATTTGTTTTCTTTAAAGGATGTTCCTCTTCGTAAGGATGAAAAAAGAGCAAAAAGAGTATTAAGAGCGTATGCAAGAAACATTTCTACTCAAGCATCGAATGAATCTATTAAGGCAGACATTAAAGAAAATGGCGATGAAATTGATAAAGATACATTTGCTAAATATCTTTTAGCACTACAACGATTATTTGTAGTTGAGGAATTAGAAGCTTGGAATCCAAATTTAAGAAGTAAAACAGCTATTCGAGAAAAAAATACAAGACATTTTGTTGATCCATCTATTGCGGCAGTGGCATTAGGTATTACACCGGATAGTATGTTTTTTGACATGAGAACATTTGGCTTATTATTCGAATCTCTTGCAGTTAGAGATTTAAGAATATATTGCGATGCATTAAACGCTGATGTTTATCATTATCGTGATAAAGCCGATAGAGAAGCCGATTTGGTTATTACTTTTGAGGATGGTTCTTGGGCATTAGTAGAGGCGAAACTTGGGGATGAAGAAGAAATAAAAAAATCATCAAAAAAGCTTGTTGAGCTAGCGAAAGATATTGATGAAAAAAGGCATCCTAAACCTGCTTTTTTATTGATAGTAACCGGAACAAATGTCGCTTACAAAGATGAGAATGGCGTTTACATAGTTCCATTATCTTGCTTAAAACCATGATATTGAACATTCTCATGACTAAAGTCACAAGATTTTAGGCTCATCGATTACTGGACAATTTACCCTTATTCTTTATATTAATTGCAGCTTTGATATCTCTATCAATATTTAGTCCACAATATGGATAAATATATTTTTCACTTTCACCAACATTATGTTTTCTTTGACAGCATGAGCAGATCTGACTAGAAGCATAATAATGGTTGATTTTATGTACTTGTTTATCTTCTCAAAAATATTTTTGTTTTCTAAATTTTGTGGTGTTAAATCCTAAAAACGTGACTCACTAGCTCAGTCGGTAGAGCACTTGACTTTTAATCAAGGGGTCCGGAGTTCGAATCTCCAGTGAGTCACCATCTGATTGGGTGGCGGAATAGGTAGACGCACAATACTTAAAATCTTGCGAGGTAACACTCATACCGATTCGATTCCGGTCCCGGGCACCATAAAGAAAGCATAGATTTGATACAATTAGAAATCAAGGTATTAAGTCTTTTTATTTACTTAAATAAGCAGTTTGTGATATTCTATAAAAGAATTAAAACAAATCGATAAATAGTAATTTATATAGGAGTATGCAATATGGCAATGTGGAATCCGTGGCGTGGATGTAAAAAATGTAGTGATGGTTGCTTGCATTGCTATATTCATAAAGGTGATTTAAAAAGAAATATAAATACAAATGATATTGTTAAAACGAGAGATTTTTATAAGCCGATAGAAAAATTGAAAAATGGTAATTACAAAATGAAATCTGGGCTTGTTTACTTATGCTTTTCTACCGATTTTCTAATAGAGGAAGCAGATGAGTGGAGAAATGATTGTTGGAAAATGATAAAAGAAAGACAAGATTGTACTTTTTTATTTCTAACAAAAAGAATTGATAGATTTACGAAATGTATTCCAGACGATTGGGAAGATGGATATGATAATGTTATAGTTTGTTGTACTATTGAAAACCAAAGAAGTACTGATTATAAATTATCAATTTTTAAAGATTTATTAATTAAGCATAAGTGCATTACAGCACAACCCCTTTTAGAAAAAATTGATATTGAAAAGTATTTAGATAATGTAGAATTAGTTGTAGTTGGTGGAGAATCTGATATAAATGCTAGAGTATTTGATTATTCGTGGGCATTAGATATTAGAGAACAATGTATCAGAAAAAATGTTACCTTTGAATTTAGACAATGTGGAACGTATACAATAAAAGATGGAAAGCAATATAAAATACAAACAAAAGATTTGTGCAAGCAAGCAAAAGTAGCAAATATAGATTATAAGAAAACTGAAAGGTAAATATTAATTTGTAGAGGAGATTTTAGCATGAATGAAGAAATAAGAAAATTAATAGCAGCTGCGGATAAGGCTATAAAAGAAGAGAGATTTGATGACTTAAAAGAGTTTTATACAGAAGATGCTGTACTTGTATTAAAACCAGGATTGGAAGTTAAAGGAAAAGAGGCTATAAAAGAAGCGTTTATAAAAATTGCCAAATATTTTAATAATAGTATAGTTCCAACACAAGGAAAAATGATAATGATTGAAGCTGGGGATACTGTATTAGTTTTATCTCAAACTTTATTAGATGCTGATAATAAAGAAAGTTCTGAATATAGTATGGATCGTAGAGCAACTTATGTGTATAGAAGGATTAATGAAAAATGGTTATGTGCTATAGATAATTCATATGGAACGGCATTACTTGATTAGAAAATATAAATTTCAAATTTGTAAATGGAATTAGAAAATATGTAGATGATAAGTTTAAGTTCGATTCTTTCGATAGAAATATAACATAAGATTATAAGACAAAACTTGAATTTGGTGTAGTAGAATATCTTCCAATTAAGTTAACCATATATATGTTTTAAGATAATATTGAGACTATTTTTTGTTAGTAATATATTTACGATTTTACTTAATTTCCTTGGTTTGGAATTATATGTTTACTATTATATAATGGTCTTAATTCAAATAATTAATAAATAGCAATACATTATATGTGGGGAGGGTGATTTTTATGTTTAAAAAAGCAATCGTAATTGGTTGCCCGGGTTCGGGAAAAAGTACTTTTGCAAGAACTTTAAGTGAAAGAACCGATTTGCCTTTATATTATCTTGATATGATATGGCATAAACCTGATAGAACAACTGTAGATAAAAAAGTATTTGATGATAAATTAAAAGAGATTATTTCGCAAGACAAATGGATTATAGATGGTAATTATGGAAGAACGCATGAAATGAGAATCAAAGCGTGTGATGTCATTTTTTTATTAGACTTTCCAGTAGAAGAATGCTTAAGAGGAGCAAAATCGCGTATAGGCAAGAAACGCGTAGATATGCCATGGATAGAAACCGAACTCGATGAAGAATTTGAACAATGGATTATTAATTTTCCTAAAAATGAGTTGCCAGTAGTATATGATTTACTTAATAAATATAAAAAAAATATTTATATTTTTCATTCACGAGATGATATAACTGATTATTTATTTAAAACTTTTAATCAAAAATATAATAAGTAATAAAAATTATAAAATGAAATAATATGAAAGAAAGAATTTAAACAAAAATTTGATGGTTATAAGACTATTTTTTTATCAAATTAGAAAATTTTATTTGTAGCTTTTCTAATTTGTTTTTTAACCATGCAGGCATCTTTTTATTCAGGCAAACGCAAAAAGGAGTATTAATTATTATATAATATATTGGAAGAATTGTCGCAAAACAAAATAATGTTTCGACAAGAGAGTAATAGTAGCGGTTCATATCTTCACTAGCTAAAGAACAGAAAAAACGATACCACTCAGGAAAAATTAGCGAAAATATAGGCATAGACCAAGTTTGATGAAAAGCCAATAAAACAAAAGTGGTTTTACCTAACTCGCCCAACACTTTATTTCTGATAGCGTTAGAAATAAAAATTATTCCAAATGAACATATTATTGCCGCGGGAATTACTAGATAATATTTTTCATATTGCATAGCCCACATCTCGAGATGTAAGTGATATTTATCATAATTAATGTACGCGATAGCGAGTCCTATTGCCATTAATGATATTCCAATAATGAGACTAATATAACGTTTATCTAATATAAAAGTTCTGATTTTAGTTAATAATTCATGAGAGAACATATAACCGAAAAATATAAAGAACACTCCAAATGTGGCAACATCAAAATTCCAAGGTAACCTTTTTCGATAAGTGATGTTTAGATATATGCCAAGCGCGAGAAATAAAGTGGATAATATTGCCATATAAGGCAGTTTGTTTTTACCCACCTTCCATACAACATAAAACAGTAAATCAGCAATATATAAAGCTCCAACAAACCATATTGGGAACGCTCTTTCTTGCTTAACTAAAAGTAAAATACCATCGAGAAAATAATTTTCACTAAGCATTTGACCTTTATATTGTTTTATTAAGGCTTCCGCTAGTAATATTAATATACCTAAAAAAAACATTGGTATGATATAACTTTTAGATTTACGAACAAAATAATCACCAAATTTTTCGTCTTCTTTGAATCTAAGGGTAATCCCATTTAAAATAAAAAACAATGGAAGATGGAATGAATAGATATAAGCTCTAACATTTCCTCTTTCAAGACAATGAGCCAAAATTACTAAGAATATTCCTATGAATTTGGCAACGTCAATATAAACTAATCTTTTGTTCACTTCATTGTGCTCCCCAGAAACTATATATATTATATATTTTTTTATATAGATATAAAAGAATAACAAAATAATAAGAAATAAATAGTGATTATATATGCTTCATCAATAGTTTCGTATGGATGTTTTGCGTTTTTTTTTATATTTTTTGCTTTAATAATTATGAAAAATACTTATACTCGATTTATTAAAATGACAATGATATAATTTAGATACATTCTTTTTAAATACAAAAAGATTTATTATAAAACTAATAAAAAAAGAAATAAAATCGTATTTATAACGAGGTGATTGAATGGAAGAAGATTTAAGCAAATTTATCATTGAATTTCAAAATGAGAATTTTTCATCTTTTGAACGTTTTTATGCTTCTATAAAAAATAAAATTTTCTATAATATTCTATCACTTACTAATAATTATGACCTTGCAGAGGATTTGCTTCAGGAAACATTCGTTAAATTTTTATCTTCGGTGAAAAAAATTAAAGCTGATAGCAATGTTTTGGGCTTTCTTATGGTGTGCAGTCGTAATTTAACTCTTGATTATTTTAGAAAAAATAATCGAGTACAAATAGTTGAATTCAATGAAAAAATTGATTCTTTTATTGAAAAGTCTAATCATGATAATAATGTTAATGAAATTCTTGAAAAAATAAGGAAGATATTAAATGATAAAGAATTTGAAATTTTTACACTTCATGTAATGAGTGAACTATCATTTAAAGAAATATCTAAATTAAAGAAACGACCGATAGGGACAGTTTTATGGGCTTACAATAATGCCTTAAAGAAAATTAGAAAGGAGATCGACTATGAGAGAGTTTAATGATGAAAAGATTGTTAAGACCGTTCAAGAGAATAGTTCTTATCAAATTAAAACAACTAGCCAATCTATCTTACAAAGATATCATGCTTGCAAACAAATTGGGCAAGATAATTTAACTTTAAAACGAACAAAAGGATTAAAAGTTGGCCTATGGACTGCAGGGACGTTAGTAGCTTGTAGCGCTTTTGCTTTAGCTGTGGTATTTATGTTTAATAAAGATAGTAGATCTCATAATAACATTACTATTGCTAATAGAGATCTAGAAAACCAATTAAGCACATTTTCTTTGTTCGTTGGTGGTAAAAATGAATCGGTTGATTTTAAAATGTCAAAGCGATATTTTTTAAACGATAATATCTCGTATTCTAAAAAAGAATATTTTGAAGAAATGGTAGATACTTATGATAAATATAATTTAGTAATAAAAAATGCTTTTTCATCTATGAGATGTATAGGTGAAAAATATGAGCAAGAAATATATGGAAAATATTATAAGTATATAGATAAGATTTATTTTGAAAATAATATAGAGCCATTTGCTGAACTATATTTTAATGACGAAAAAATATTTGATGATAATTTTGACGATACTGGGGTAAAATATGAAGCGCTATATATAACTGAAGGTATAGCTTTTGATTTAACCATTAGCAAGAGTCTAGAAAAAGAAGCAAATGATATTGAAACATATTATTCGCTGCTATTCATGAATAGAGATGGAACAACATGTTATAGCGTTGAAAAGGAACATGAAATCGAAGGTAAAGAAAGTGAATTTGCTTACTCTATGGCTATATATGCTTCTAAAAGCGATTTTTATAATAAAAACTTTATAGAAAAAATAATTTATGAAATAGAAAATGAAAATGGAATCGAAGAAAGTGAATTAGTCGTTGAAAAACAAGGTAAACAATATAACTTTGAAAATATTATTAATGATGGAAATAAGACAACATTTGAGGCTTATATTGAATTAGATGATGATAAATTAAATTCTTTAATGATAACTTTAATTTATCAAAATAATGAAAGATTATATTTAAGCGATGAATTATCATATACAAAATAAAAAATCCAATAAAATTATTTCTTTGTTCGTATTCATAATGTAAGAAAAAAGAAAGGAAACAAAAATATGAAGAAAAACAAATTATTTACAAGTTTATTCGCAACAGCTGTTACATCTATTATATTAGTTGGATGTAATAGTTTAAAAACTAATGGAACCTTAACCGCACAAAATAAGGAAAATATAGAAGCCTTAACCTCTATTACCTTTTTAGAAAGTATTACTAATTCTCATCCCCATTCACTAATGAGAAGAAAACTTCTTAATGAGAGTGTTTCAATATATGATGAAACTCAACTCGATAGTATTTTGCCTACCTTAGATACAATTATGAATAATGGTACTGCGGTGAAATCAACTGTTGAAGAAGTTGAAACTATTATAGATGGAACAACATATTATTTCAAAGAGACTCTATCATTTAAAGATCATAGTCTAAAAGATTCTAATTACATACTTATTTATAATAAAGAAATCGGTAAAGAAAAAGTCGATGATGATAAAGATGAAGTGCAAACCAGTGAAACTTTACATGGCTATGTTGTTATAAATGATTTCAACTATCCATTTGAATCAAAATCTAGCGTTGAGAAAGAAGATGATGAAATTGAAGAAGAACGTTACTTTTATATTAGCGTTGATGAAGGAAGTTATGTTTTAGTAGAAGAAGAAAATGAAAGTGAAATAAATGAAACAGAAGCAGAGTTTTCATACTTATATGTAAAAAATGGTAAAACTGAAATTGAATATTCAATCTCGATTGAAAATAAAAATAATCGCTTTGATGAAATTAGCTATGAGTTAAATGGCATTGAATACGAATTGAAAAAAGTAAAAGTCGATGGAGAGGAACTTTATAAAATAGAGATTGAAAATAATAAAGATGAAGAAGCGGTAGTTTATTATAAAAAAGAAGTTGCTGAAGATGGCACAGTAAGTTTTGTCAAAGTAGTCAAATAGATAGTAAATTATTAAAATAAATATAAAAATAATGGAATCAGTAAATAATTGATCCCATTATTTTATTTTTGTAATAAGTTTGAACCTTAGTCTTTATTTATGAATTCTTCATTATCATAGGCGCTAATCATAATTTTTTTCATGTCTTCCACTAGAGGAACACGTGGATTAGCTGGCGAGCATTGATCCTCATAAGCTAAATATGCTAGTTTATCCATGCTATTCATCCAATCTTCACGATTTATGCCTTGTAATTTGAAATTCATTTCGATACCAATTTTTCTTCCGAGTTCGCCACATGCTTTGGCATAAGCTTCTACACCTTCTTGTACAGTATTAAATTTAAGTCCAATCGCCGCGGCAAGCTCAGCATATTTTTCGTCGGCTTTATAGTAATTGTATTTTGGCCATGTAGAAAGTTTTTGTGGCTTTGTACCATTGTATCTAATTGTATAAGGTAAAAGTATAGCATTAGCTCTTCCGTGTGGAACATGGAATTCGGCTCCTATTTTATGAGCCATTGAATGGTTCATTCCCAAGAAAGCATTAGCAAAGGCCATACCTGCTAAAGTTGAGGCATTGTGCATTTTTTCGCGAGCTTCAGGGTCGTTTTGACCATTTAAGTATGATCTTTCAAGATATTTAAAGACCATTTTAACTGCTTGAAGAGCTAATCCATCAGTATAATCATTTGCTAAGGTGGATACAAATGCTTCAGTAGCGTGAGTTAATACATCCATTCCAGTATCAGCCGTAATCTTTTTTGGAAGAGTTAGTGTTAATGCTGGGTCAATTATTGCTACAGTTGGAGTTAAAGAATAATCGGTTAGAGGATATTTTTTGTTTTCCTCGCGGTCGGTAATTACAGCGAAAGGAGTTACTTCAGAACCAGTCCCAGAAGTTGTTGGAATACAAATTAATTTAGCTTTTTTACCAAGCTCTGGATAACGGAATGCTCTTTTTCGAATATCCATGAATTTTTGTTTTAAATCATTAAAATTAACTTCTGGATGTTCGTAATATAGCCACATTCCTTTTGCAGCATCCATCGCTGAACCACCACCTAAAGCAATAATTGTATCTGGCTCAAAGGCGCGCATAAGAGTTACACCTTTTAATACTGTTTGAATTGATGGATCTGACTCTACATCGCAGAATAATTGATATTGGACCTCATCTCTTCTTAGTCTTAGTTGATCAGTGACTCGATTAACATATCCTAAATCAACCATAGAGCGATCAGTGACAATAACAACTTTGTTCATTTCTTTCATTTGATGGAGATATTCAATTGAATCTCTTTCAAAATAGATTTTACTTGGAACTTTAAACCATTGCATATTATTTCTTCTTCGACCCACTTTCTTGATATTTAATAAATTAATAGCGGAAACATTATCGCCAATGGAATTATGTCCATAACTTCCACATCCTAGGGTTAAACTTGGTAAGAAAGAATTATAAACATTTCCGATACCACCAAAAGTTGAAGGAGAATTCCAAATAATTCTGATTGCTGGAATAATATCTCCAAAACGATTAGCGAGTTCTTTAGATGATGTATGGATTGTAGCAGAATGACCTAAACCATTGAACTCAACCATTTGTTTAGAAAAATTTATGCCTTCTTCAGTGCTCTTTGCTTTTATAACAGCAAGTACAGGAGATAATTTTTCTCTTGTTAAAGGTTCTTCTTCACCAACTTTGCTACATTTAACTAAAAGAATTACAGTGTTGTCTGGAATTTCAAAACCTGCATGATTAGCAATCCATTTAGCTGATTGTCCCACTAGAGGGGAATATAATTTAGCATTTTTATAATCATCTTTATTTTTGACGTTGAACATAAAACTTTCTAGAAGTTTCTTTTCTTTTTCAGAAACTAAATAACAGCCATATGATTTGAATTCATCTAAGGATTCTTTATATATTTCTTGGTCGATAATGACTGCTTGTTCAGAAGCACAGACCATACCATTATCAAACGATTTAGATAAGACGATATCATTCACTGCTTGTTTTATATTACATGTTTTTTCCATATAAGAAGGAACATTTCCCGCGCCGACACCAAGAGCTGGCTTACCACAAGAATAAGCAGCTTTAACCATAGAATTACCTCCGGTGGCTAAGATTGTTGAT
The DNA here is from genome assembly GCA_902493275.1 of uncultured Bacillota bacterium. Taxonomy (GTDB): domain Bacteria; phylum Bacillota_I; class Bacilli_A; order RFN20; family CAG-449; genus CAG-449. The sequence continues at coordinate 11,427 of CABUOQ010000015.1, forward strand.
ACTTCAGGATGATTCATTAATGCTGAGGTTGCATCCATAGAAGGATGTTCTATCCATTGAATACAGTTTTTAGGAGCTCCTGCTTCAACAGCTGCATCATATACTACTTTAGCGGCAGCAGCAGATGAATTTTGTGCGTTAGGATGGAAAGCGAAGATAATTGGGTTTCTAGTTTTTAAACAGATTAATGATTTAAATATTGCGGTTGAAGTTGGATTGGTAACAGGGGTAATACCTGCGACAACACCAACAGGTTCGGCAATTTCTGTAATGCCTGTAACTTCGTTGTTTGATATTATGCCTACTGTTTTAAGGTGACGCATATTATTTACAACGTATTCACAAGCAAATAAATTTTTGGTGGCTTTGTCTTCAAAAATTCCACGATGAGTTTCTTCAATTGCTAATTTGGCAAGATTGCCATGCTGATCTAAGGCTGCTACTGATGCTTTGGCAACAATGTAATCAATTTGTTCTTGAGTAAAGTTGGCATACTCATTTAAGCAAGTAACAGCTTTACTTACTAAATTGTTTATTTCAGATTGAGTTGATAAGTTTTTTTCAGTTTCCATAGTTATTTTCCTTCTTTCAATAAAATTATATCGATAAAAAAATATTGATTCAACAGAAAATAGTATGAATGCGCTTACATAAAAAATAATTAGAAATTTATTAAGTTTTTTGATAAAATTCATTTGTTAATAAACGAGTAGCTAAAAAGCGTAAGTCCAGTTAAAAGGATTTACGCTTTTTTTTGACAAAAAGGAGAAATATGATTAATAGAAATATAATGTCAACCATGAAAATAAAAAGTTTAATTTGGAAAATGGGATTACCGATGATTGTATCGATGATTCTACAGGCAATTTATAATGTTATTGATACAATTTTTGTTATCAATATGGATGAAAATGGAGTGCTAGGTAATGAAGCTTTGACATATGCTTTTCCTATACAAATATTAATTATTGCTATTTCTGTTGGAACAGGAATTGGAATAAATGCATTATTAAGTAAGAATTTAGGTGAAAATAATAAAGAAATTGTTAATAAAGTTGCCGGTAATGGAATAGTTATAGGATTAGTAATTTATCTAATCTTTTTAATATTTGGATTATCTTTTGCCAAACCATATATGCAAATGATGAGTGATAATCCACTAATTATCAAAATGGGTAGTGACTATCTATCCATATGCTGTATCTTTTCTTTTGGCGCTATTGGGTTTGCTATTTATGAACGCTTTTTATAAGCTACAGGGAAAACATTATACTCTACAATTGCTCAAGTAGTTGGTGCTTTATGTAATATTATTTTAGATTATATATTTATATATCCATTATCATTAGGGGTTAAAGGAGCAGCTTTAGCAACTATAATTGGACAATGTGTTTCTTTAATCGTGGCTATGGCATTTCATTATCTTATAAATAAAGAAATTGAAAATAATATAAAATATTTAAAGCCATCATTAAAGATAATTAAAGCCGTTTATAAAATTGGTCTTCCAGCAATGATAATGCAAGGACTTCTTGCAGTGATGATGTTTTCCTTTATCGCGGTAATAAAAACTATCGATGATAAAATCATCTCTTCGTTATTAGTTGGGACTTTTGGAATATATTATAAAATAATGCAGTTAGCTTTGTTCGCTTTATTTGGATTAAGTAACACGCTTATAACAATTACTTCTTTTTCTTACGGAATGAAAAATATAAAACGATTAAATCTCTTAGTTAAACATGGAATAATCGATTGTATAATTGTCGCGTTGGTAATTACGATTATATTTCAACTATTCGCCTATGATATTGCAAGTGTCTTTGGTATGTCGATTCCGGATATTTCAAATAATGGCGTAGAAAAAAAGAAGATTATAGACCTATGTACAATTGCAATTCGCTTATCATCAATTGGTTATGTTTTTATGGGGGTATCAGTTGGTATTCAAGGAATATTACAAGGATTAAATAATGTTTATCGCCCAGTGATTATATCTTTATTAAGATTAATTGTATTTGTTATTCCTATAGGTTTATTATTTACACAATTTGACAATGTTACCTATAATATTTGGTGGACCTTTCCACTAGCAGAAGTTTTATGCAATATAATCGCTATTTTATTGTTTGTTCCTATAATAAAAAAAGTAAACAATTAATAAAATCAATATCAAAAGTATAATATTATGCTATAATGCATAAAGAGGAAATTATGCTGCTAGATATTCAAAATTTTTCAAAATCATATAATAGTAAAACAAAAGCGGTTGATGGTCTTTCTCTTCAAATCAATGAAGGTGATATTTATGGATTTATCGGTCATAATGGGGCCGGAAAATCAACAACTTTAAAATGTGTCTCAGGTATTTTACCTTTTGAAAATGGAAAAATATTAATCGATGGGATGTCAATAAAAGATAAGCCTTTAGAATGTAAAAAAGTGATGGCATATATTCCAGATAATCCTAATATTTATCCTCATTTAACTGGAATAGGATATTTAAATTTTATTTGTGATTTATATGGTGTCAATAAAGAAAATCGTAATAAGAAAATTGCTTATTATGTGAATAAATTAGAAATATCAGATATATTAAGAGATAAAATATCTACTTATTCTCACGGTACAAGACAAAAAATTGCTTTAATTTCTGCTTTTATTCATGAACCCAAATTATTGATTTTAGATGAGCCATTTGTAGGATTAGATCCTAAAGCAATCTTTATTTTAAAAAGCTTAATGAAAGAGTATGTGAAAAAAGACCATGCAATATTCTTTTCAAGCCATGTATTAGAAGTGGTGGAAAAATTATGTAATAAAGTGGCTATCATTAAAAATGGAAAACTTATTTCTAGTGGTACTTTAGAAGAAGTAAAAGGTGATGAATCACTAGAAGATATATTTTTAGAGTTGATAGATAATGTATAAAGTTTGGTTATTATGTAAAGTTCAATTCAAAGAAATATTTTCGATTACGAACTCAAACAAAAAAAGCAAGATAGGATTTGGGATTGCATTATTAATAATCGGTTTATTTTTTCTTTCTTTATCTATTTTATATACTATAATTATCGGATCAGCGTTAAATGATATAAATAAGATTAACTATCTACCATCGCTATTTTTTTCGGTTACCTCAATTATTACGTTAATAACGACGATCTATCAGGTGAAAGGAGTTATATTTGGCTCTAGTGATTATCAGTTACTACTTTCTTTTCCAGTCAGTAATTGGCAGATAGTTCTTTCAAAAATAATCATGATATATATTTATGAGTTTTCATTTACTTTTATTTTGATGTTGCCAGCTGATATATATTATTTCATTTTATCACCTAATAGCATCTCTTTTTTAATAACCATATTATCATTATTTTGTATTCCTATTTTACCTTTATCGGTGGCGATTATTATTGGATTTATCATAAGTTTTTTCTCTGAGAGGTTACCATTAAAAAATGTTTTACAAGTTTTATTTACTACCGCTTTTATAGTCTTAGTTTTAATTTTTTCATTTAAAATTGGACAAGGTAATAATGAAGATATCGCAGAATTAGTAAATAAGTTAATCAGCCAAATGGAAATGATTTACCCGATTATGGGTATTTATACTTTAGGATGTATAAATGGAGATATCTTATATTTATTAATGTATTTAGCGATAAATTTAGGTGCGTTATTACTTTCTTTAATGTTAGTTGGTTTATTTTATATGCGATTAAATAATTGGATATTTACATCTAAGGTTCATAAAAGAAATGTAAAAAAACAACTAAAAAAGGGCAATCAATTTAAAGCATTTTTTATTAAAGAATGTTCAACTTATTTTAATTCGCCAGTATATTTTCTTACTACTATTGTCGGTGGAGTATTAGCTATAGCATTTTCTATATTGATGGTTATTGAAATAAAAAATAATAATTTGATATTTAATTTAAGTGAAGAAATAGTCATTGATTTAAGTAAAATATTAAAGCCATATTTAAGCGTTATAATTTGTGCATTTGTTGGATTAGCATCTCTTACAAGCAGTAGCATATCGATGGAAGGGGATTGCTTTTGGATTATTAAATCTTCGCCAGTTATATATCGTCATTATCTAGGAGCAAAATTAGTATTAAATCAATTAATAATCGGTGGATGTGCATTGATTTCTAGCATAATTATAATCTGTAGTATGGATCTAGAAATTGGTGAAATATTAATGGTGTTATTAAATCCTCAAGCTTTTATATTATTTACTGGTTCAATCGGTTTAGGGGTAAATTTAAGACATCCAAAACTTACTTGGAGCAGTGAGCAAGCTGCGGTTAAAAATTCTTCATCCACATTATTCTCTATGTTAAGTGGACTTTGTTTAGTGGTTTTTTTAACTTTAATAATATTTTTTGTTTCTGCTTTTTCTTCAATTTTGTCTTTTGCTTTGTGCATGATACTTTTTATTGGAAATGGAATAATTATCTTTTTTTCACTTATTAAAGATGCAAATAAAATTATTGATAATATCCATGACAATGTTTAATTTTTGCTAAATATAAATTAAACTATAAATATATTTTAAATTGGAGTTTATTATGAAATTTGAAAATTATGCATCAAAAATAGGATTTAGCAAAGAAGAAGGTATTTTTATAAGAAAAGAAAAAGATTTTTTAATATATTTAAAAAATTGGCAATATTTAGTGATTAATATCCCATCTTTTTTTATTCCTGTTAATAAAACAATAACTAAAGAAGAAATAAAAAAACTAGAACAAGCGTCACTTGATAATGCCTGTGGAACCGCGACATTAGTGAATAAAGATGATGTGCTTATTGTCACGTTACCAGAGGGAAAAAATAAGGACAATTTTGTGTCAAATTGTGAAAATATTTTGCAAAGAGTTTGCAAATTGCTTTCTATTGATGGCTATCAACCATTGAATATTTGTCCAATCTGTCATAAAGAAGGTGAACATCACGCCTTTAAAGATGACTATATTCCTATACATGAAGAATGTAAAAATAAAATGATAGAAACTTTACAAAAAAAAGTTGAAGAGCAAAAAGGTTTTAAGATTAATTATGTGTTTTCTATAGCGCTTTCGATTGTATTTGGCATATGTGGATTATTACCAGCCTTTCTTTTAGTGTATTTTAAATATTTTTATCTTTCACCTTTAGTGGTACTTTGTCCTTTACTAGCGGTAGTAGGTTTATATTTGTCAAAAGCTCCTATAATGAAATGGTTGAAAGTTGTTACTATTATAATTCCCATTGTATTAATTGTTTCATTTGATATTTGGTCATTGCCATATATAGCTAATCAAAATGAGCTAGAAATGATACCATATATTTTTGGACATGGCTTAGAGGGTCTTAGAAAAATTATAGTCTCGATGGTATTATCTTTTGGAACGATTGGTTTATTAAAATTTGTTACTAAATTAAGACCAAATTATCAAGAAGAATTAAAAAAAATAAAAAAATAATATTAAAGTTTATATTTAGTTAATATAATTTGCATAGTATTTGAAATGTAAAAAAAGAGGTTATTATATGCTAGAATTAAAGGGTATAAAAAAGATTTACGAGATGGGTAAATCAAAGGATAAAAATTATCAAACTGTCGAAGCATTAAAAGGTGTAAGCGTACAATTTCGCGATACGGAATTTGTGGCGGTTTTAGGTCAATCAGGATGTGGAAAAACAACATTATTGAATATTATTGGAGGCTTAGATCAATATAGCGAAGGCGATTTGATTATTAATGGGGTATCAACAAAAAAGTATTCTGATAAAGATTGGGATAATTATCGTAATCATAAGATAGGCTTTATCTTTCAAAGTTATAATTTAATACCTCATCAAACGGTGCTTGAAAATGTTGAATTAGCATTAACATTATCAGGAGTAAGTAAAGAAGAAAGAAAGCTTAAAGCTCAGCAAGCTCTAATTAAAGTGGGTCTAGCTGATAAAATAAACAATAAACCATCTCAACTTTCTGGTGGACAAATGCAACGTGTAGCTATTGCAAGAGCCATTGTCAATGATCCGGATATAATTTTGGCTGATGAGCCTACGGGAGCTTTAGATACTGCAACTAGTATTCAAGTCATGGATATTTTAAAAGATATATCTCAAGATAAACTTATAATTATGGTAACTCATAATCCGGAGTTAGCAGAAAAATATTCAACGCGAATTATCAAATTACTCGATGGTAGAATTATCGATGATTCAGCACCATTTAATTTTACTGATGATCCTAATTATACTTTTGTAAAAAATGAATCTACAAAAGAAGAAAAAACATCAATGTCTTTTACGACCGCGTTATCTTTAAGTGGTAAGAATTTATGGACTAAAAAGACTAGAACTGCTCTTGTGGCTGCGGCGGGTTCAATTGGAATTATAGGCATTTCTTTGGTATTGTCTTTGTCTAATGGATTTAATATGTATATAAATCAAATTCAACAAGATACTTTATCAACTTATCCTTTAACAATTTCCACTACAAGTATCGATTATTCATCAGTCGTGGAATCATTTTTGAATAATGGAAATGATTCATATGTAGTTGATGAAGACGGAAAAGTCCATGCTAATAAAGTCATGATTGATATGTTTGAAACTGTTATAAATGGCTCATCGACTAATAATTTACAAAATTTTAAAAAATATATTGCTGATAATAATGAAGTGTTTGAAGATTATACGATAAAATATGGATATAATTTGAATTTAAATGTCTATGATAGTGATGGCACATTATTAAATCCAATGACAGTTTTTACTGATCTTATGGCAGAGATTGCTAGAGCATATAATGAGGCAAATCCATCTAATACAACCGATTTTACACCATTAATTAATCAAATAAATAATCTTAATACATCGGTTTATACGGAGATGCTTGATAATGAAAATATCATTAAAGGACAATATGAATTGGTAGGAGAAAGTTATGGATCTAGATGGCCTGCTAATTACGATGAGTGCCTCATGGTCATCAATGAAGACTATACGGTCAATGATTATGTTCTTTATGCTTTAGGTTTATCTGAAGATCCTACTCTTAAAGATATCGCAGATGGCTTTATTAAAGATTATATTAATGGGACAGGCGAATATGAAATAAATATTTCACCAATTTCTTATGAACAGATTTTAAATAAAAAATATCGCATTCTTTTACAAACCGATTATTATCAAGAACAAGAGAATGGAACATATAGCTATAAAAAAGATGATGACGCATTTATTTCATCTCAATTACAATATGAAAATGTGGGAATTGATTTAAAAATAGTTGGTATTGTTCGTGAAAAGAAAAATGTGACAGCTCATTCAATTTCTTCACCTATTGGATATTTACCTTCTCTTACTAAAGAGATGATTAAGAAAATAAATGCTTCACCAATTATGGTAGAACAAAAAGCTCATCCAGATATTGATATTTTAACTGGTCAACCATTTAAGCAAGATAATAAGACTACCGCAGAAAAAAGAGATTATATTATAACTTGTTTAAATGACATGGATTATGAAACATTAAAAATGATTTTATCTTCTTCAAGTGAAGGACAATCATTAATTGAAAGATGTCCTGATGAAGAATCATTAAAATCCATGCTATCTAGTTACATTAGAATGTTACCAGATGATAGCATTGAAACATTGTATTCTCAATTTACTTCTCAAAATACATACGCCGGTAATTTATCAAATTTTGGAAATGTCAGTGAGGATAATCCATCTACAATATCGTTTTATTGCTCTACTTTTGAAAAGAAAAATGAATTAAAATCAAAAATTGATAATTATAATAAAACTATGAAAAATGACCCAAATTACGGCGAAAATTATGTTATTTCATATACGGATATGGTTGCAATTATGATGACTTCAGCCTCGACTATAATCGATTCTATTAGTTATGTGTTGATTGCTTTTATCAGCGTTTCATTGATTGTTTCTTCTATAATGATAGGAATTATAACTTATATTTCTGTAATTGAAAGAACAAAAGAGATAGGTGTTTTAAGATCTATTGGAGCGTCCAAAAAAGATGTTAAACATGTATTTACGGCGGAAACTCTCATAATCGGATTTATATCAGGAGTATTTGGAATTTTAGTAACAGTTATTTTAGATTTACCAATTAGTTTAATTATTTATAATTTATCAGGAATACCTAATGTGGCTAGATTACCTATTTTAGGTGGAGTAATTCTAGTTTTACTTAGCTGTTTATTAACTTTTATCGCGGGGTTAATTCCTTCAAAATATGCTTCTAAACAAGATCCAGTCATTTCATTAAGAAGTGAATAATTATATTGTATTTTAAGAAAATATGCATAGTATTCTTTCCCTTTAGTTTGTTAATAATCCTTTTATAATTGATAAAAAATGATTTATTAGTGAAATTTTGAAAAAAAGTTACAATATTATAAAAAGTGTGATAGAATAAAAGTGTATTTTTAGTACCCTTATCTTTTTTATTTATAAATTTCGTAAAGGTAGTAATTAAATGCAAAGAAAGGATACTTATGGAAGATAAAAAAATAATTTGTAAGGACTGCGGTAAAGAGTTTATTTTTACTGTTGGCGAACAAAAGTTTTATGCAGAAAAAGGTTTTACAAGTGATCCAGTAAGATGTGCTGATTGCCGTAGAGCAAGAAAAGCTGCCAGAGAAGCTAAAGAAGCTAAACAATAAGCAAATGATTAAGCATTTGCTTTTTTTGTGCCTTGTTTTAATAAGTGGTATTGTAATTTTTTAATGTTTATATTAGAATTAATGTGCAAAAAAGGAGATTTTATGTTTTTAAAAAAATTAATTTTAGTCGTGTCTCCACCGGCATGTGGAAAGACATATGTATCAAAAAAGTTAGCTTCTAGTTTAGAGCATGTTGTTTATTTAGATAAAGATACTTTAATTCCATTATCTAAAAAAGTTTTCGAAGCTGCTAATGAAGAGTATAATCGTTCTTCAGATTTCTTTAATCGCGTAATTCGTGATGTCGAATATGAAGTGACTTTGGATTTGGCTTTTGAAGCTTTAGAATATGAAGATTTGGTTTTAATTAATGCCCCTTTTACTCGTGAAATTAGAGATATGGAATATGTTAAATCTTTAGTTAACAAATTAGCTGAATATAAAGCGGAATTAGTATTTGTTTGGGTAGACGCTAAACCTGAGACATGCCATAAGAGAATGATTGAGAGAAATTCAACTAGAGATACTTGGAAATTGGCACATTGGGATGAGTATATTAAAGGTGTAAATTTTGAAATACCAACTCCTTTATCCACAGCGGAATCGGGAGCAAGACTAATTATTTTTGATAACAATGATGATGATCAATTCACAAAAGTGATGGAAAAGACAATTAAAGAAATAAAAAAATAATAGATAATATCTATCATCGTTGGTGATAGATATTTTTTATTGAATTTTTATATAATATTAAAAATATTATTATAAATAATTATTTTGTTATGGATATTGTTTAAATAATTTTGTAGAATTATCATGTAATAACAAAGAGGAGAATTTTTTATTATGGAAGAATTTATTATTGAAACGAGCGCTAGACATGTTCATGTCACACAAGAAGTACTCGAAGTGCTTTTTGGAAAAGGTGCTCAATTAAGTGTTAAGAAAATGCTCTCTCAACCTGGACAATACGCTTCTGAACAAAAAGTGCAAGTGGTAGGACCTAAAGGAGTTTTAAATTGCTCAATATTAGGACCTTGCAGAAATGTTAATCAAGTTGAGCTTTCTCTTACAGATGCAAGAACAATTGGAGTAGTTGCTCCTGTTAGAGAATCAGGTGATGTTGCTGGCTCTGGAGCGTGTAAATTGGTTGGCCCAGCAGGAGAAGTTGAACTAAAAGAAGGTGTCATCGCAGCTAAAAGACATATTCATATGACTACAGCTGATGCTGAAAAGTTCAATGTTAAAAACGGAGATATAGTATCTGTAAAAGTTTTAAATGAAACAGGAAGAAATGTAATTTTTGGAGATACTATTGTTAGAGTTTCTGATAAATACGCTCTAGCTATGCATGTTGATACAGATGAATCTAATGCTGGTTTACTTGCTGGCTTAATAAAAGGTACAATTGTTAAATAATTGAAAAGGAGATAGATATGTCATTATTTAAATCAAGAGGCTGCTATCATCTAACTGGAATAAATGATACAAAGCATTTAACTTCGGAAAAAGATGTAGTGAGTCTTCCTGATGAATACGCTGCTAAAATCTATGTTCCAGTCGTTGATCCTGCCAAAGGACTTCCAATTACTTTAGTTGCAAAAATTGGCGACGAAGTAAAAGTAGGTAGTTTAATTGGCACGAGAATGATGTTTGGAAATATAATTCCAGTTTATTCACCAGTTTCAGGAACGATTGTTTCTGAAGAAAATTTATTTCATGGAGGATTAGGACGTCCATGTAAACACTTTGTAATTGAAAACGATTTTAAATATGAAAGTGTTAAAGTATGTGAACCATTCACTTGTGATGATTCTTCTGAAACCATTATTAATGCGATGGAAAAGTTAGGCTGCTTAGGTTTAGGCGGTGCAGGATTTCCTACATTCATCAAATATAAAGGTGTTAAAGAAATTGATACGATTTTAATTAATGGTGTTGAATGTGAACCATTCTTAACCACTGATTATAAGGCGATGATAAGTCAAGGTGAAGAACTTTTCGCTGGTGCAAAATTGATGATGAAAGCCAGTGGAGCAAGTAAAGCTTTAATTTGTTTTAAAAAGAATAAGGTCAAAGTTTTGGAAGTTTTGCAACCAATTGCTGAACATTATCCTGATATTGAAATTAAACTCGTACCAGATGTTTATCCTATGGGTTGGGAAAGATTATTACTTAAGACAGCAACAAAGAGAACTTATGATCGTTTACCTTCTGAAGCACATGTAATAATTAATAATGCTCAAACAGCTATTGAATTATATAAATCAAGTAAAACTGGATTTATCACATCTCATAAGCAAATTACTGTTTCTGGCAATGGAGTTAAAGAAAATAGCAACGTCATTGTTCCTATTGGAACTAAGGTTAGTGAAATCGTTCGCTTCATGGGTGGATATGATAAAGAAGAAGTTGTTGTTTTATTAGGTGGACCAATGTGTTCAAAAGGATTAATGAATGACAATGTAGCAATTACTGCGAATGTAAATGGATTAACAGTCCTAGAAAAAGTAGTGAGAGAAGCTCAACCTTGCTTAAGATGTGGAGCGTGTAGTGATCATTGTCCAGCAAACATTCAACCTGTTGAAGTCAAGATTGCGGTTCAAACAAATAATATTGAGAGAATGATGCAATTAAATCCTACTGCATGTATTGGATGTGGATTATGTTCATTTATTTGTCCTAGCTTTATCGAAGTCAATGATTTTGTTAAAAAAGCTAAGATGAGAGTTACAATTGAACAGACAAAAAGAGCAGCTGCAGAGAAAAAAGCGGCAGAACAAAAAGCTGCTAAAGGAGGTCAATTATGAAATTTGGTATGAATCCAAGCCCATATTACCGAAGCAAAAGATCGACATCTCATATTATGGCAGAACTATTTATCGGTTTATCTATAATATGGTTATGTGCAATTATCTATTATTTTACAACTGGAGCAATGAATGGTGTTAGGGCAATTGTTAATCCAGTTGTGGCAATGCTTACAGCCGTAGTTGTTGAAGCTTTGTTTATGCTTCCAAAGCATATTAAAGAAAAAAAGAACTTTAAAGATTTAATCGTAAAATTATTAAAATCATATGGTTATATAAGCGGATTAATTCTTGCATTATTATTACCTGTTGCGACTTCATTTTATGCGATAATAATTTCAACCATTGTAGCTATCGCTGTCGGTAAGATGGTATTCGGTGGCTTTGGTTATAATATTTTTAACCCAGCTATTTTAGGAAGAATTTTCTGTCAAACAGCTTTCTTATCTAATATGGCTTATGATAGTGAAATAGCAACTGGTTCAACAGTTACTACTTTCTTAGGTAATAGTGGCTGGTCATTAGAGATGTTACAATATGGTGATTATAGTCTTGTAGATTTGTTATTAGGAACATATCGTGGAACTTTAGGTGAAACATTTACTATTATCATCTTGATTGTCGGTATAATCTTAATGATTAGAAAAGTAATAGATTGGAGAGCTCCAACTTTCTATTTAGGCTCAATCTTCCTTGCTTCCTTATTCATGGGATTAATTGGTGGATATGGCTTAAGCTCATTTGAATTTGCATTAGTACAAATTTCAATCGGCGGTATTATGTTTGGTGCTATTTTCTGTATTACAGATCCAGTAACTTCACCAACTTCACCTGCTGGAAGAATAATCTTTGCATTAGGTGCAGCATTAGTTACTATATTAATCAGATTCTTAGGCGCAGCTCCAGAGGGCGTTGCTTATTCAATCTTAATTATGAACGCATTAACTCCATTAATTGATTCTGCAATTAAAGGATTATCAAGTCAATTTAATAGAAGAAAAATTGTCACTGTTTCGGTATTAGGAGCTTTAATTATTGGTGCTGGTTGCTTAAGTGGCGCTCAAAAAGTTGAAAAAGCTTATTTTGTAAATTACGCTCAAAGTTTAAACACTGAGACAGGTTCACTTGTTTCTCAAGTTAAGAAATTATCTACTAAAAAAGGTATTTCAACATATCAAGTGTCGGTAACAGCTATTTTAGGTCAAAATACAACTGTTGATGTTGGACAGGTTTCAGAATTATTTGCAGATGAATTAAAAGATTATGCTGAATATTTTAATGATTCAACAAAATATGAAAATCCAACATTTACCATTGATAAAAATGTTTTAAATATTACTTATGGTGATGTTGCTAATGGAGGAGCTCAAGTTTCAATCCCTGTTGAAGTTAATGGAACACAATTAAATTTAAATCCAGTCAAAGGTGAAACATATTGGACTATCGGTGGCAAAGAAACAACATATCAAGTAAGTACATATGATGCAATTTATGGTATTAGCATTGAAGAAGGTGTTTTAAAAATCACTTTTGCTGATGATCATACTAAGGTAGATGAAAACAATCTTGCTTTCTCAACTATCGTGTTCAATGTTGATATTGATTATAAGAATAAGAAAGTCAATAAGACTGAGCTTGTTTCAACAGGTGGTACTGATGGTTATGGTATTTCTTTACTAACTGGTGGTAGATTTGCTGATGCTCTTGAATACGCTCCTGGTGGAGATAAGAAAGCGAAAGAATTCTACGAAACATATGTAAAAATAGAATCTCCAGTCGGATTTGATGTCTTTAAAGATAAGGGATCAGATGATATATATAATGTCGAAGATGATGTTATAAAAACCAATGTTACTTATACATCAAATGCATACTTATATTTAATGAATAGTGTGATCGAATATGCAACTGCTGATCAAACTATGGGAAAGGTGAAATAATATGAATAAATTTGTTAAACTACCTTTATTTTTAGGAATCACATGTTTAGTTTGTGGAGGATTATTAGCTGGTGTTGTTTTCTTAACTGAAGGAACAATTCAAAAAGCAGCAGAAGCAAAATTGGCTGAAGGCTATCGCAACATGTATAATACTGATAGTGTTGAAGTTAAAAATATCGAATTAGAATCAACAGTTGATGAAAGTATTAAAGGACTTGCAGTTGTTACTCATTCAAGTAAACAATCGGCGGTATATAAATTAACATCAACATCTGCGTATGAAAAAATGACATTTTATGTTGGTATATCCTTTGATAATAATCGTGTTGATGGATATTATTCAATTGACACCAATACTCAATCCATTGGATATGATCAATATAAGAAAAATGATAAAATTTCTTCAGGAATGAAGGGATATGATGGAAGTGGCGACTTGGTAATTGCAGGCGTTACTGCTAAATATACTACTTCTGGCGTTCAAGCTTCAATAAAAAAAGCTTTCGATGATTATAACGCTAGAGAATGGGGAGAATAGTTATGGAAGAAAAACCAAGTTTGTTAAAAACTTTTTTGAACCCATTAATTAAAGAGAATGCAATCTTTGTAATGTTATTAGGACTATGTCCAGTTCTTCTTGTTACAGATACATTTGATAAATCGTTAGGAATGGGTTTTGCAGTTATTCTGGTATTATTATTTACTAATATATTTATTTCTTTAATAAGAAAAATTGTTCCAAATGAAGTTAGAATACCAGTATTTATTGTAATTATCGCTTGCTTTGTTACAATAGTTGAAAGACTTATGCAAGCTTTTACACCTTCTTTATATGATTCATTAGGTGTTATTATTTCGATGATAACCGTTAATTGTATTGTATTGGGAAGAGGAGAAGCTTTTGCTTCTAAAAATGGTGTTGTTCCTTCAATCTTTGATGCTCTTGGAACTGGATGCGGTTTTTTAATCGCTGTAAGTTTGTTAGGATTAGTTAGAGAATTTTTAGGAAAAGGTGGATTAACTTTAACAAATCCATTTACTAATCAAGTTATTTTCTCAGCATATCCTTTAGAAAAATATGCAATAACGGCTTTAAGTACTAAGTTTGGTGCATTCTTAGTTCTTGGAATTGCGGTAGCTATATTCAGTTATATAAAAATAACAAGAGAAGAAAAAGCTGCTATTGTTGCTAAGCAAAAGGAGGGAAAATAATTATGATATCCTCATTAATAGTTGTATTTTTAATAGCGATGATTACGAATAACATTATTCTTACAACAGGATATGGTATTTGTTCTTATATTGGTGTTTCTAAGAAGAAAAGTAGCGCTATCGGAATGGGTTTTGCTTTAATTTTCGTCTTAGCAATGGCCGCTATCGTTTCTTATTTCTTAAATAAACTTTTAGTTGCTCTTAACATTGAATTTATGCAAACTATTTGCTTTATTCTTGTTATTGCATCATTAGTTCAATTGGTGGAAATGATTTGTAAAAAGTTTTTACCTTCATTATATAATTCTTTAGGAATTTATTTACCACTTATTACTACAAATTGTGTTGTTTTATATGTTACAAAACAAGTTTGCGATGTAACTGCAATCGTTGAAGGAATGGGCCTTTCAGCTTCTGTTATCACTAACGGATTCTTTGATTTCTTATTTGGTCTTGTATATGCTTTAGGAACAGGCTTTGGATATTTTGTCATTATATATATCTTTGCTACTGTTAGAGAAAAGATTGATTACGCTCCAGTTCCAAAAGGATTTGCCGGTGCTGGAATCGGACTTGTAACTACTGCGATTCTTGCTTTAGCAATTCTTGGCTTAAACGGAATATTTTAGATGAAATACTTGTATGCATTCTTAATATTTTCTGCTTGCGCAATTTTGTTTATAGTTATATATGTGTTAAATGCGCGTACTAAAAAGCCAGAAGGGTGTGATAAACCACCAGAAGAGTGTGAAGGATGTAATGTAACTTTTTGTAGAAATAATCCTAAAAAAAATGAAAAGGAGAATTTAAAATGAAATATGTATTTGCAATTATAGTAATTGCTGTTGCGGCGATAGTTTTGGCTTTACTTTTAGCATTAGCTGATCGTTTCTTAAAAGTTAAGGAGAATCCACATCAAGAAGCAATAACAAAAATGCTTCCTGGTGCAAATTGTGGTGCTTGTGGATATCCAGGATGCGCTGGACTCGCTAAGGCTATGGCTGAAGGAGTTAACAAAAAAGCGACTGATTGTAAAGTTATAAAAGGCGAAAAAGCTGATACTTTACAAAAATATCTTGACGAAATGGAAAAATAATTTATGCCAGAATTAATTTATCGTCCTCAAGGAACTTGCTCTAGGGAAATGAGAATAACTTATGAGGATGGAATTATTACTGATTTAGTTGTCATCGGTGGTTGTAATGGAAATCTCAAAGGGATTTCGGCTTTAGTTAAGGGACGAAATATTGATGAAGTAATCACTACGTTAGAAGGAATTACTTGCGGTTTTAAAAAGACCTCTTGTCCTGATCAATTAGCGCAAGCATTAAAAACGATTAAATAAGTATATTTAATAAAATATAGCTCATAATGAATTTTAGGTGAGCTAAAATGAAAACAAATAAAAAGAAAGAGCAATTTGAAATTGCAGAAATTCTTTTTGAAATGGGACTTGATTTTGATGTTATTGAATCTATTTCTGGAATTAATTCAAAAGAATTGCTCTTTCATAAAATTAACATGATTGAATTTGAATCTAAAGAAAAATAAATGTTTTGAAGTAGGTGTTTTATGGAGAAGGAAAAAATCTTATTTACCTCTGAATCTGTTTCAGAGGGGCATCCAGATAAAATATGCGATCAAATTTCGGATGCTATTTTAGATGCGTGTTTAGCCAAAGATCCCAATAGTCATGTCGCATGTGAATGTTTTACTACTAAGAATTTTGTCTTAATCGGTGGTGAAATTACAACTTTAGCAAAAGTTGATTATGAAAAAATAGCACGGGATGTTATTTTAAAAATCGGCTACGATGATGACAAATATGGATTTAATGGTTATACGTGTGAAATAAAGAATTTAATTAATGTTCAATCTTCTGATATTGCTCAGGGAGTAAATCGTGGATGCATTGAAGATCAAGGAGCTGGTGACCAAGGAATTATGTTTGGTTATGCTTCTAATGAATCAGAAAACTATATGCCTTTAGCGATAGTAATCGCACATAAATTAGTGCGCTATGCCTCAAATTTACGTCATCAAGGTGTATTTAAAGGGGCACGCCCAGATATGAAATCGCAAGTGACCATTGATTATAGTGATAAAACACCACGAATTGACACAATTTTGATGAGTGTACAGCACGATGAAAGTATCGATATGGAGGCATTTAAAGAATTTATCCATAAAGATATAATGCAAGTTGTAGCTCGTTCATTTTCTTTAAATGATGATTTTAAATTTTTAATTAATCCTACCGGAAGATTTGTCATTGGCGGACCAGCCGGTGATACTGGTTTAACTGGTAGAAAAATTATTGTTGATACTTATGGCGGTTCGGCTAAAGCTGGTGGAGGATGTTTTTCAGGAAAAGATCCTTCAAAAGTTGATCGCTCTGCGACATATGCAGCGCGTTATGTAGCTAAGAATCTTGTAGCTGCTGGAGTAGCAGATAGAATCGAGGTTCAAATTTCATACGCTATAGGTGTGAGTAAACCTATTTCTATTGCAGTAGAAACTTTTAATACTGAAAAAATAGAAAAAACAAAAATATTAAATATTATCAATCAAGTATTTGACTTAAGACCTGGATGTATCATCCGTGATTTTTCTTTGACAAATCCAACTTTTAAATATCTTGATTTGGCTTCCTATGGCCATTTTGGTCGACCAGATTTAAATTGCCCTTGGGAAAAATTAGACAAAGTTGAGCGAATAAAGGCTCTATTTTAATAAACTCCTCGTGGAGTTTTTTATATTTTAGGAGGGGGAATTATGAATAATAAATATGATGTTATCATCGTTGGTGCAGGACCGGCTGGATATTTTTGTGCTTATGAATTAATGCAAAAAAATCCTTCATTAAAAGTGTTACTTTTAGAAAAAGGATATGATATTAATTCGCGTAAATGTCCAGTACTTAATCACCGAATCGATAAGTGTCCAGTTAATAAAGAAAAAGTCCATGGGTGTTATCCAGCGTGTGCTATGACTAATGGATTTGGTGGAGCAGGAGCCTATTCTGATGGTAAATTTAATATCACTTCAGAATTTGGTGGATGGTTAAATGAGTATATAGATGAAGATGAATTAATTGAATTAATCAAATACGTCGATTCAATTAATATAAAATATGGAGCTAGTTCATCAATCACTGATCCTTATACTAGAGAAGTTCGTGATATAGAGAAAAAAGCAATTGCCGTTGGTTTAAAACTTTTAAGAGCTAAAGTAAGACATATCGGTACTGAGCAAAATTTAGAAATCTTAAAAAAGATATCAGCTGATTTAGAAAAACAAATCACTATGCAATTTATGACATCTGTTGATGATGTGATTATTGAAGGAGGTGTATGTAAAGGTGTTATGGTTGGCGATAAAGCCATATATTCTGATTTTGTCTTCTTGGCATGTGGCCGAGAAGGATCTAAATGGTTAGAATCAGTCTTAGAAAAACATCATATTAAAATGACTAACAATCAAGTTGATATTGGCGTAAGAGTGGAAACTAATGATATTGTAATGGAAGAAATTAATGAAGCCCTATATGAAGGAAAATTTATATATAATACTTCTGTTGGAACACAAGTTAGAACATTTTGTTCAAATCCTTCAGGACAAGTAGTTGTCGAAAACGAAGCCGGAACTATATTAGCTAATGGTCATGCTTACAAAGATCCAAAGTTAGGAAGTAATAATACTAATTTTGCATTATTGGTCTCTCATAAATTTGATGAACCATTTGATAGGCCAAATGACTATGCACATGCTGTATCTCGCTTAGCAAATCAATTGAGTTGTGGAACAGTTATCGTTCAAAAATATGGTGATGTTCTCTTAGGAAGAAGAACAACCGCGAAGAGACTTAATGATGGATTTGTTAAGCCAACATTAAAAGAAGCTGTTCCAGGCGATTTAGGATTATGCTTACCATATAATACGATGAAATCAATTATTGAAATGATTGAAGCTTTGGACCATGTTACTCCAGGTATTGCTAATGAGCATACCTTATTATATGGTGTTGAAGCAAAATTCTATTCATCTCGTCCAGTTGTAGATAGATATTTGCAAGTAAAAAATATCAAAGGCTTGTTTGTCGGCGGAGATGGTGCTGGATTAACTCGTGGCTTAGCTCAAGCAGGAGCTTCAGGAGTATTTGTTGCGCGTAATATTATAAAGGAGAAGAAGTAAAATGCCAAGAATTGTTTGTGAAGGTAGCCAATGGGGCGATGAAGGAAAAGGAAAAATAACAGATTATTTAGCTCAACAAGCTGACGTTGTTGTACGTTTTCAAGGTGGAAACAATGCTGGTCACACCATAGTTTTTGATGGACACAAATATGCATTAAGATTAATTCCATCTGGAATATTTAATTCACATATTAAAAATGTTTTAGCAAATGGAATGGTGATAAATCCAGTGGCTTTTTTTGAAGAATTAGAGATGATTGAAAAAGCTGGGTTTAAAGATTATCAATTATTTATTTCTAATCGTGCTCATATTATTATGCCATATCATCTAGACTTAGATGGGGCACTAGAAGAAATGCTAGTAGATGATAAAATTGGAACTACCAAAAAAGGCATAGGTCCTTGTTATACAGATAAATCTGCACGTTATGGAATTAGAGTAGGAGATTTACTTGATAAAGATTACTTAAGAAAACGTTTAGCAACAGTTTTAATGTATAAAAATATGGAATTATCTCTATTTAATAAACCTCAATATGATTTTGATACCTTATATCAACAATGTCTTAAATGGGGTGAAAAATTAAAACCATTTGTCTGTGACACATCGATATTATTAAATGAAGAAATAAAAAAGGATTCTAAAATTCTTTTTGAAGGGGCACAAGGAGTAATGCTATGCCTAGATCATGGATCTTATCCTTATGTAACTTCATCTTCTCCTACTGCATCTTCAATTCCAGTCAATTGCGGAATTCCACCATATTCTATCGACCGCGTTCTTGGTATTGCTAAATGCTACACTACAAGAGTTGGTGAGGGACCATTCCCTAGTGAATTACATAATCATCTTGGTGATTTGATTCGTGAAAGAGGACATGAATACGGAACTGTAACTAAACGTCCACGTCGTATAGGCTATTTAGATACAGTGGTTTTAAATCATGCGATAAGAGTTTCAGGAATCAATTATTTAGCAGTGATGCTTTTTGATGTCTTATCAAATGTTGAAGAACTAAAAATATGTTATGCATATGAATTAAACGGCAAAATTATCGATTATATTCCATCAACATTAGCGGATTATGAAAAATGTAAGCCATTATATATTAATATGAAATC
This sequence comes from uncultured Bacillota bacterium, assembly GCA_902493275.1. Lineage (GTDB taxonomy): Bacteria > Bacillota_I > Bacilli_A > RFN20 > CAG-449 > CAG-449. The sequence continues at coordinate 31,407 of CABUOQ010000015.1, forward strand.
ATGGAAAGAAGATATAACAAAAGTAACATGCTTTGATGAATTGCCAGCTAATGCTAAAGCATATTTATTAAAAATAGAAGAATTAACTGGTAAGAAAATTGCAATTTTCTCTGTTGGACCAGATCGCACTCAGACAATAGTAATGAAAGATTTGTTTAAGGATTAATTATGATTGAGCGTTATAGTCTTTCACCAATTAAAGATATTTTCACAGATCAACATAAATTTGAAACTTTTCTACAAGTTGAAATCGCTTGTTCTCATTCTTTAGCAAGTCATGGAGTTATTCCAGAAAAAGATTATCTATTGATTAAACAAAATGCTAAATTCGATTTAAAAAGAATTGCAGATATTGAAAATATAACTCACCATGATGTAATTGCTTTTACTCGAGCTGTTAGCGAATCACTCGGTGAAGAGAAAAAATGGGTTCATTATTTATTAACATCAACTGATGTTGTCGATACGGCAAATGGAGTAATGTTTAAACAAGCTAACGATATTATTTTCGATGATCTTTTAAATTTAAAAAATGTTCTTAAAGATAAAGCTCTTTTATATGAGAATACACCATGTATTGGTAGAACTCATGGAATACATGCTGATATAACTTCATTTGGATTAAAATTTGCCCTTTATTATGATGAATTATGCCGCGATATAGAACGCTTTACGCAAGCTAGAAAGCAAATAGAAATTGGAAAAATTTCTGGTGCTGTTGGCAATTTTGCTAATGTGCCAAGTTTTGTGCAAGATGATGTTTGCCAAGAATTAGGAATAAGTTCATCTAAAATTTCTACACAAGTATTACAACGTGATAGACATGCTTTTTATATAGCTGTAATCAACTTAATTTCAGGACTATTAGAAAAAATAGCAATGGAAATTAGACTTCTTCAACAGACAGAAATTCATGAGGCTGAAGAATATTTTTCAAAAGGCCAAAAAGGATCGTCTGCAATGCCTCATAAAAGAAATCCAATCTCATGTGAAAATATCTGTGGATGCGCTAGAATTATGCGAGGATATATGCTTAGCATTTATGAAGATATGCCATTGTGGCACGAGAGAGATATTTCACATTCATCAGTTGAAAGAGTTGCTTTGAGTGATGGAATAATTCTTATCGATTATATGTTAAAAAGAATGACAAAATTACTTCTTAATCTCATTGTTTATCCAGAGAGGATGATTCATAATATTTATCTAACTGAAGGAGTTATTTTCTCTCAAAGAGCTATGACCACCTTAATTAATAAAGGATTATCTAGAGAAAAAGCTTACGATTTAATTCAGCCCCTTGCTCAGATATCATATAATGAAGGAAAACCTTTCAAAGATCTTTTGAAAGAAAATGATGATATTAAAGCATATCTTACTATAAAAGAAATAGATGATTTATTTGATTTAGATTATTTTTTAAAAAACGTTGATGAAATCTATCGACGGGTAGGTATAAAGTAAATCAAAAATTTTATTATATAATGTAATTCCCAAAAATAATGTATGTATTTATACATACATTTTATTTTTGTTAACAATTATTTCTATTAAATTTTTAACGCGATTATATCTATTATATCATAATAAAATTAAATTACTAGTCTTATTATTTTTAGATATTTTGAGTATAATTATATTAGGTTAAACAACCAATAAAAATAATAAGGAGGACACTATATGAAATGTCAAATTACTGGTAAAAACATTGTGGTTACAGATGCTATTCGTAATGTAATCGAAACGAAACTTCAAAGAATGGATAAGTATTTTGTTATCGATGAAGAAGTAGAAGCAAGAGTCTTGGTAAGAACTTATAAAGAATCACAAAAAGTCGAAATTACAATTTTTACAAGAATGATGGATTTCCGTGTAGAGGTTAAAGATGAAGATTTATATGCTGCAGTAGATTTAGCTATCGATAAACTTGAAGGACAGATGAGAAAATTAAAAACAAAATTGAATCGTCGTCATAAAGAGAATCTCGGTCGCGCTATTGCCTTTGAAAATTTCCAATCGGATGAAGAACAAGATGAAAATGATGAGGTGGTAAGAGTTAAAGAACTAGATCTTGAACCACTTGATATGGAAGCGGCGATAACAAAAATGGAAGCACTTGATCACTCCTTCTTCGTTTATCTTGATGCCGAAGATGAAAAGATTTCAGTATTATATAAACGTGAGGATGGTGGATATGGAGTTTTACAAGTTAATTCACCAGATGTAGTTAAATAGAATTATATTGACCCTTTTAGAATGATAAAAGGGTTTTTTTATGGAAAAAAACTCTATCATATATTATGATTAAAACATGAAAAAAATTAAATATATTTTTCTTTTACCCTTATTAGTTTTAAGTGGTTGTGATGGCGGAATGAGGTATCAATTTGAATATTATACTTCTTCGATGGGACAAGGATTAGGAAGCGATAAGTTTTTGTGCTTTGATGATGAAAATAATTCAATATCGTGTAGACCATTTAATACTGATACTATGCTCAAAGTATATCAAAAGACAAATAAGAACGATGAAAAGTTTAAACATCTTTTGGATGATAATTACTTTTTTTATAACGCTTATTTTGATAGTAATTATTATTATAAGACTGATGATTTACTCATTAATAATATAAAAGTTATTAATGATTCTTTTAATACAGGAAAAGAAGTTCCAATAATAGATGACTTATATCAAATTATCAAATTTGGAATAGACTTCACTAAATTATCAAAAGGAAAGTTTAATATTGCAATTGGAACATTAGCGGACATTTATAAAGATTATATTGCAATTGGACAATCATGTGATGGTTTTCTTTATAAAAGCCCAGATAAACAACAAATAGAAAAAGAATTATTAAATGTTCCAAATTATGAATATATTGACAAATTAATTGAACTTAATGATGATAAAAAAACAATAAAGCTTAATAAAGAAGTACTTGATTCAAGTTACAAGGTTGAAGGTCTTTATAAACTTAATCTTGGGGCTATTGGTAAGGGCTATGCAACAATGAAGATGGAAGAGAAACTTCAATCTATTGAAGGATATATTTCTAGCGGAGAATCATCGGTGACAATGTTAAGCAATTCGCCATTTCAAAAATGGAATTTATTATTATCCAACCCGTTTTATAGAGAATATAATAATGTCAAAAATGAAGAATATAAAAAATTTAATCAATTTGAATTAAAGCTATCAAAAGATGGTAAATTCTCATTTTCAACATCAGGATATTATGAGAACTTTTATTATGACGAAAATAAAGAAATAATTCATCATATTATTGATGGACAAACAGGTTTATCAACAAATAAGTTTTTGAGTGTGTCAGCGTTATGTGATAACTCTTTAATTGCTGATGCGGTTACTACGGCTTTGATGGCGATGGATTTAACTGAAGGAAAGTCATTTGTAAAATTAGTTGAGGATAGATATGGTGTTAATATTAATCCGATTTGGTTAGAAAGAGATGATTATAAGATTAATTGCTATGCCGATAGTGCATTAGAAGAGTATCTTTACATCGATCAAAAATCATGTCATCAAAAGATTGTTACTAATTTGACATTTCTTAATGATATTCATTAATTTTTTTTAAAATAATTTCATATATTGAGGATATGAAGATCTCAGTTATGAAATTTGGAGGAATCGCTTTAGCTAATCCTCATAATCAAAGCATGGTTATCGATATAATCACTGCTTCTAAAAATAAGAATATTATAATATGCTCGGCAATGGGAAGAATGGGCTATGCATATTCGACTGATTCTTTATTAGAATTAGTTACTGGCAATATCACTTTAAAAGAGAGAGATCGTCTTTTAGCTTGTGGAGAAATAATCTCTTCGATCCGTTTGTCGAGTCTATTAAATGAAAAGATGAATGCCTATGCTTTATCATGTAATGAAATAGGTATACTTTGTGATAATAATTATGGAAAAGGGAATATTAAATCATTCATTATTAGTCATATAGAACAACTATTACAAAAATATGATAATTTGATTATTCCAGGATTTATCGCGTTATCTAACGAAAGAGAAGTTATTACTTTAGGTAGAGGTAATTCTGATTTAAGCGCGGTAGTTATCGCAACAAATTTAGGCTTAAGTAAAACAACTTTATATAAAGATGTAGCTGGAGTCTATCATACTTCTCCTAGTCAATATCAACAATTTTACAAATATGAATTTATCAGTTATGATGAGATGCTAGCATTAAATCATATCGGCTTTCAATTAGTGTCAGAACAAGCCATAATTGAAGCTAAGAAAAATAATTTAATTGTGGAAATTAAATCATTCAAAGAAAATATAAGTGGAACACTTATATCATCTAAAGCGGCTGATGAAATTTATCTTGGATTTAATTTTGATAAAAAAATGGTTTATATCGCAACTTTTTTTCCATGTTTAGTTAAAGAACAACTTGCTCAGATGTTAGCTAACAATCATATATTTATTAAAAATGAAGTAATAGAAAAAGACTATTATGCATTTGAAATCTCAAAATCGGTTCAAAATATTATAAAAAAGTTATTATTATCATGTTTTAAGCCAAATTCAGCACAGAAAATGACGGAAAAACAATAATTTTTCGTAGTATTATTGGATATAATAATATATAATAACTCTACGGAGAAAATATGATTAAATTACTTGCTACAGACTTAGATGGAACATTATTTTATCCTAAAAAACGATTTGCATTATTATCTAAAAAAAATGCAGTTTTTTTAAAAAAATTTATATCTAATGGTAATAAGGTAGTTTTAGTTTCAGGCAGAAATGTCAATATTGCTAAGAAAATTTCAAAAAAAGTTGAGTCAAATGTGGACATGATAGGATGCAATGGATCAGTAATTTTAAAAGATGGTGACATTTTTAAAGATAGTCCAATTCCTCATGAATATGTAAAAAATCTATATGAAGATAATATTGATCCAAATGTTATTAGTTGGGCAATCATGTCAGATAAATATCCATTAGCAATTGCACCATGCAAATTGGGCTTTACCTTGAAATCTTTGTATAGGATAGGCTTAAAATGTCAGTTTGCATATAAGGATGATTATATATTTGGTGATGATAAATTTTATCAAGTTATTAATGATAGCGAAGCAAGAATTTATAAAGTGATGGCAATATATGGCTTAGGAAAGAAAAATAAAATCAAAGCACGACTCGGAACAAGAAAATTCACTGATGCATATGGCACAAAATTTGAATGTTTATGGTCAAACCAAGCTATTGAGTTCACAAATAAAGGAGTTAATAAAGCTTATTCTTTAAAAAAGTTAATTGATGTGCTAAAATTAAATTTAGACGAAGTTGCTGTCGTTGGCGATTCAGGTAATGATATTTCATTATTTGAAGCCTTTGAAAATAGCTTCGTGATGTCTCATGCTCCTAAAGCAGTGAAGAAAAAAGCTAAAACAGAAATAAAAAGTGTCTATTGTATTGAAAAATACATTGATGAAGAAGGAGAAAGAAATGAATCAAACAACTAGATATGTAATGGATATTTATCAAGTAAGTGTTATTGTAAGAGACACACTTGAATACGTTATCCTTAAGAATGAAGGATATAATGCTAATGTTTATAAGCAACGTAAAGAAATTATCCATACTGCATTAAACGAAAATCATGCATTATCAAAATTTCTTGCTGAAAACAAAGAAGCAGGTGAAAAAATTAAACAAAATATCACTGATTTTTATGATTTAGTTTATGGTGATGAATCACGTGCTGTATTTTTAGAAAATGATAAGGTGATAGTCGATAGTGGTTATACAACACAAATTTTAGATTATGTTGTCGGACTACATGAAACTATTTATGATATTTGTAACGGATTTATTAAGTTTGCTCAAGGAAATAATACATACGAAGAATCTCTTGGAAATCTTGTAGCAAAAGAAAATTCGTTCTATCGTTGTGTGTCAAGTATGGTAATCACCGATCAAATTCATCGTTTATTTGTTGAATTTAATAAAGCAATGCATGAATCAAAAGGTGAAGCCACTCCAACAAGTAATTTTATTTCTAATGATTTAAGAAAAAATATCGGCTTCTTCAAATTTGTTGAAGAACATGCAAATTATGATGATGCAATTTATAAATTAGGTGTTGAAAAGACAAAATACGTTATTGATTGCATGGGTGGAAAAGAAAAAATTGATGATACAGGTGAAGGATTAAGAAAAGAAATTTTAAATCTTCACGAATTATGGATGAAGGCAGTCATCTTAGCAGAAGCTGAATGGAAATCCGTATATCAATCAGTGGTTAAAGATTTAGTTGAATTTGATAAAAATATGCTAGAAGCAAGAAAAAATGCTGAGCAAGAAGTTAAAACTGAAAATTAATTTTAGAAAGAGGCGTTAATATGGCGAAAGAGAAGAAATTAAGATCTCCGCAAGAAAAAGCTCGCCATGATCTTAAGATTGCGGAAATAGTTTATTATACAATAGGAGGAGTTGTACTCGCACTCGGAGTCATCTTTTCAATATTTGGTGTTATTCTTTTAAATCCAGGAAGAGAAAACTTTGAAGATTCTTTCTTAAAAGAAGCTGAAGTTAACTTCTTTAATTGGTTAAAATGGAATACTACATTTCAAAATGCTGGATTCTTATTAATGGCGATAGCAATAATTTATTTCTTAATAGTTTTCGCAATTTTTTCCAAAAAGGGCGATGAAGTATTAAAGAAATCAGATATGATTAAATCGCGACAAAGACAAGTTGTATTTACTGCACCTGTAGTAGAAAAAAGTCCAACTGAAATAGTAGAAGAAAATGAAAAAAAAGAAGATGCTGAATAAAGCATCTTTTTTAAAGTAATATTTTATCGAGAGCGATTTTCTATTTATAAAGAGGAGACTTATGAAGAGAGAATTTTTTAAATATATCAAGGCTTTGTTTTTAGTTTCATTACCCATTATTATTCAACAATTATTTGTAAACATTGCTTCTTTATTAGATACATTGATGGTTGGACAATTAGATGATAGTTCTGTCTCAGGAGTATATATAGCTACTCAAATTATTTTTGTAGTTAATTTAGCTATATTTGGCGCTACTGAAGGAGGAAGTGTTTTTCTATGCCAATTTAAAGGTTTAAAAGATAAAGATAAAATCACTAATTCTTTTTCTTTTAAATTGATGTTTAGTGTGATTTTAGCTACGATGGCAACGATTATAATTTTACTTTTCAATAGACAATTAGCTAGTTTATTTACTAATAATCAAGAAGCAATCGAAATTGCTTGTAATTATATGAAGATACTATCGATTAGTTTCATTCCATTTGCAATAACTAATGCCATATCAACATCTATGCGAGAGCTATATCATCCTGTCACTCCGATGATAATTACTGCGATAGGAATTGTCTTTAATTTTATGATAAATTATGTTTTGATATTTGGAAAATTTGGATTTCCTAGAATCGGAGCTACTGGCGCAGCGATTGGAACTATTTTTGAGCGACTTTTTGAATTTATAGCGTGTATTATTTTATGCTTTATAAAGAAATATGATTTCTTATTTAATCTTAAAGAGAATATAAAAATTAATAAAGAGTTATTAAAAAAGATGATTATTAAATCAGTCCCATTATTAATAAATGAAACTCTTTGGGCTATAGGACAATCGGTTTTAGTATATTTCTTTTCCCAAGTAGATGAAATTGCCACAGTTGTTTTGCCGATATCTAATACCATTTATAATTTGATATTTGTTGTTTGTTTAGGTATTGGTAATGGCATATCTATTTTAATTGGAGAGGTTATTGGAAGCGGTGAATACGCTCAAGGCCAAAAAAAAGGTTACTTTTCGCTAATATTTACTTTAATTATCGGCATTACTTTAGGAACAATTTTATTTATTATTGCTCCTTGGGTAGTAACTTTATATACAGGAGTAAGTGTTGAAGCACAGCGATTGGCTATGTATCTAATTAGGTTTAACGCTTTTTATATTTTAATTTGTGCACTTAATAATGCTTTATTCTTTTTGATGAGGTCCGGTGGAAGAACAGAGATAGTGCTATTATTTGATTCGTTTTATGCATTTTTAATTCAGATACCGGGATGTATCATTTTACTTCATTTTTTCAAATTAGATTTAGTGACATTTATATGCATTATATATTCGTTGGATATTATTAAATTAATAATCGGTGCGGGTATTGTTATCTCTAAGAAGTGGATAAAAAATTTAACTTTAAGCGAATCAAAATAAAAAATACCATATTTGTATTTTTAAATTGCAATGCTTTAATTGGGGCGTTGCTTTTAATTTTTAAATGCAATTTGTGACGCATAAAAAATAAAACTAAATCGTTGCAAATCTAATGAAAATACTATATAATTAAAAAAATTTTTTTATTTATATTAAAAAAGGGGGAAATTCAATGAAAAAATTATTATTAACTTTATCGGTTTTCATGCTTTTTACAGCTTGTAATGATAATAAAGAAAGTAGTCAATCTTATGTATCATCTAGCGAATCATCAACATCTTCTGTTGAGTCTTCTACTGAAACTTCAGAATCTTCTATTGAAGAATCATCTTCTATTGAATCGTCAGTATCATCAATCGAGTCTTCTATTGAAGAATCATCATCAGTTTTAGTAGTTCCAGATTTAGCTTCTGCTATTCAAGCATTAGGTGATTCTTTTGTCATTCACTATACAAATACCCAAAAAGAATCTGATAGCTTGATTTTCTGCACTGGAAAATCTGTATTCACACAAAATGATTCAACAGCGACTGCATTATCATTAGATGTTGATAATTGGTGGGTAACTGTAGCAAGTGATACAAGCGTTTTAAGTGAATGTACATTTGGAACATATGGTGAAGATGTTTGGTATCTAACGTATGAGACTGCTGATTCATATAGCGATGTATCAAGTAGCGCTAGTAGTTTGGATGCTTCATTATTTGAATTTGACAGTGAGGCAGATGTCTTTAACTCAATTTCTAGTGCCAATACTTTTGAGACAGTCCAAATGCTTGCAAGTTTCAATAAGAAAAATGATTTTGTTAATTTAGATTTTACAAATATTGCTATTAAATTAGCCGAAGATAATAGCATTGTAAAAAGTATCGTTATTAGCGCGAATAACCAATTTGGTGATAAAGAAGAAGTTACAATTAGCTTAGAATTCAGTGCATATACTGGACTTCCTTTCTCTTTATCTGATGAAACTCCAATTGAAGCAGAATAATCATGCGTAAAAGATATTTATTGTTCGTTTTGCTACTAATTGTATCATGTGATGGTGGACATAGTTCAAGCAATTCAAGTGCTTCCAACAGCTCTAGTATTTCAAATTCAATAAGTTCAACTCACCAAGTTACATTTATAAATGGTCAAGAAGTAATAAAAACAGTAACAGTTCCACACGGAGGAACAGCTAGTTATATCGGTGAAATACCTACAAAAGTTCATACTGATAGCACTTATCAGTATGACTTTATTGGTTGGGATTCATCCTTAAATAATATTCAAAATGATTTAATTGTCAATGCTACTTATCAAGTTATTAAAAATGAAGAAATTGAAGTGGATGATTACATATATCGACCAATTTATGATGAAGCAATATCATCATTAGTCGGTTATGAAGTAAGATTTTATAATGATATGGACTTTGATGGTGATTTATATATTCCGACTACCTATGATAACTTACCAATTTTAAGAATTGGAGAAGCTTGTTTTATGGATTGTTTAATGAAAAATGTTACTATTCCAAATACTGTTAAGGTAATTGATGCTTACGCTTTTAATTCATGTGAAAACATTGAAAAACTTGAATTTCCTGATTCATGTAAAGTTCTTTATAACGCAGCGGTTTATTATGATAACAATTTGACTGAAATAAATCTAAATAATATTGAGTTTATCGGTATTGATAACTTTCATATTTGTCCTAAACTATTAACAATTTCAGTTTCCGATAACAATGTGAATTTTTCCTCTAAACAAGGAGTTTTATATAATAAAGATTTATCTACGCTTATTAAGGTTCCAGAGAATATGTCATCAGTTACTATTGAAAATGTTACGACAGGATTATATGTAGAGGCCTTATCAAGACTTAACGCTATAGATACGATTGTACTTCCAAGTTCAATAACCATATTACCAATGAAAGCATTTTTTGAATCAAAAGTAAAACATATTGAAATTAAAGGAGATATTAAAGTCATTGAACCAAGAACTTTTTCTTATTGTGTTAAATTAGAAAGTATCGTGCTTCCTAATGGATTAGTGAAAATTAAAGATCATGCTTTTTATCATTGTGAGTCTTTGACAACTATTAATCTATCAGACACAATTGAAAGCATTGATGATTTTGCATTTGCTTATTGCTATAAATTAGAAAGTTTTTATATTCCAGCTTCTTTAAAGAATTTAGGATACGGAGCTCTTGATGAGCAAGATTCGCTGTTAAAATTTGAAGTTAGTTCCGAAAATAAATCCTTTAAATACTATAATTCATGTCTTTATTCATTTGATTTAAAAACATTAATTCGTGTTCCTCAAACATTGGCTGATATCGAATTTTCTAATGAAATTGTGACTATTGGAAGCGGAGCTTTTTATAAATGTCAGGAATTTACTTCTCTCACACTTCCTGAAACAATAACCTCAATTGAAAGTTTTGCTTTTTATTTTATGAATAGAATTTATCAACTTAATATTCCTGACAGTGTTGTTACTATTGAAGAAGGCGCTTTTGAAAATATGGAGGAATTAATCTATATTCATCTTCCAAATCAATTAACAGTAATTGAAAAGAGTTTATTTGAAAATTGTCCTTTACTCCAAGAAGTAAATATTCCATATGGTGTAACTGAGATTAAGGATAATGTGTTTTATAATTGTATTAACTTACCAGTATTAACTTTATCAAAAAATGTCAAATCTTTTGGAAAAGATACGTTTGCAGCATGTAATATGCTAGATACGATTTATTATGAGGGATCGCAATCAGATTGGAATAAGATAGCAAATCGTGATATTTCTGGATTAACTAGTGAAACAGAAGTTATATTTAATCACGAAATGTAACAAAAAGTATATACGATTATTTAAAGAACTCTAATATTAGAGTTCTTTTTATAAGTGTGACGGGCATGTCATATATCTAACGGGTGAAAGTCCCTAGTAGGAAAGT
>CABUOQ010000016.1 GCA_902493275.1 uncultured Bacillota bacterium
GAATTAACTCTTAGTGCTTCTTTTTAAACAGTCCGTTTTAATCAAACAGGTTCTTTCTAATCGCTTTTTATTATAAGTTATGATCTTTTATATAATTTAGTACCCTTTTAAACTCATCGTCCGCGTCACATTCAAAGGTCATTCTCTCATTCGTTCTCGGATGAATAAACGATATTTTTACTGCGGTCAACATCTGTCCTAATTGAGTTAATTCTTGATGATGTTTACCATAAATCTTATCACCGACACATGGATGGGATATATATTGCATATGGACGCGAATTTGATGCGTTCTTCCAGTTTCAAGGCGACATGAAACTAAAGTATAATTATTAAATCTTTGTAAAACCTTAACATGAGTAATGGCATCTTTACCATGCATTACATCAACTGCTTGCTTCATACGATTATTTTTATCTTTTCCAATTGGAGCGATGATATCGACATCTTCATGTGGAATAATTCCTTCAACAATCGCTAAATATTCGCGATACATCGATTTATCTTTTAATTGACTTTGTAAGAAGATATGACTCGTGTCATTTTTGGCGACCACTAATAAGCCAGAAGTATCTTTATCGATACGATGCACTATTCCTGGACGTATCACTCCATTTATCGATGATAAATCTTTGCAATGATATAGTAAGGCATTGACAAGTGTTCCTCCATCAAAGTGACCATTACTTGGATGAACTACCATTCCACGTGGCTTAGAGATAACTAAAAGGTCTTCATCTTCATATTTTATATCCAAAGTGATATTTTCTGCTTCCATATTGAGAGCTCTTTCTTCGAGTTCTTCATATTGGATGATATCTCCTGTTCGCACTTTATAAGAGGCTTTCTCACTTCTACCATTAACCGTCGCTAAGCCGTTTTCAATTACTTTTTGGTAATAAGAACGACTTTTTTTTAACTTACGATCGACTAAAAAAGTGTCAAATCTTTTTTTATCTTCATCCTCATTTACTATCAGCTTGATCATCTTTAACTTCTCCATCGATAGTTTTTATTTCTTCTTCTGGACTATTTAAAACCTTTTCCACTTCATCATCTTTCTTTTTATCAAAGAAAATGTAATAAATAAAAAATAAGGCAATTGAAACAGTTAAACACATATCAGCAAAATTGAATATTGGAAAATAGTAAAATCCAAATAGCTTAAAACTTAGAAAATCGATTACTCCTTCAGTATTATATATACCAACTCGATCAATCATATTTCCCATACATCCTGGAATGAATAGATATAGAGCGATACGATAGAAAATATTTAATTTCTTAAAATTTTTAACTAAGTAGAAAATACTGACTATTGAACCAATAATCGATATAATACTTAAAATAACTCTGCCCGCGGATACATCAGCTAGAAAGCTTGCCAAAGCTCCACGATTATAAGTTAAATGAATCCAAAAGAAATCTTCGATTACGGTTATTCTACTACCTTCTACTCCATTAAAATGAAAATGGACTGCTAATTTGGTAGCGATATCTGTGCCTAATAAAACTAAAATTGTGCACACGCAGACAACAATTTGGATTATTAATTTTTTATTAGAAGAATTTTTCATTAGTTAACACCTTTTTGCATCTTGGGCAAACTAAATTACCCTCGACATCTATTAGTTTATCATGATATGACCAACATCTTACACATTTATTTCCTTGATGATGACTAATTGAAATATCACTTTCGCCAGTTTTTATGTGAACGCGAGAAACGATAAAGATATCCTTTAATTCATCTTCGTTAAAGTGTGATAATAAAGCATTTTCTTTTTCATCAAGAGTTAAATTAACTTCGGCTTCCAAAGAAGAACCGATGATTTGATTACTACGAGCTTCTTCAAGTTTTCTTAAAACTAAATCACGATAAGTTTTGAAGTTATCATATTCTTCTAAAATTGAAACATCATAATCATGACTTACTTTTGGCATATCTTCTAATACGATATTATTTAACTCATGATGAGGAATATTTTTATATACTTCATCCATAGTAAAACTTAATACTGGAGCAAGAAGACGACTTAAAACCGAAACAACTTGATAGAACACGCTTTGGTATTCTTTTCTTCTTGGATCATCTTCACCATCACAATATAAGGAATCTTTTGCAATTGAAGCATATAAAGCTGAGACATCCTGAACTAAGAAATTCAATACTTCTTGCATTGCTGAGGCAAAATCATAATTATTATAATCCGCGAGGCATAAATTTTTAACATTTTCTAATTTAGCCAAAATGTAATTAGATAAGCGTGAATAAGATTGAACCATATCTTCTTTATAATTAAATGATTTCTCACCTCTATCTGCTAAGTTGGCCAATAAGAATTTAAAGGTATTACGAATCTTACGATATGTATCCGAGACTTGTTTAATAATATTTTCAGAAATTCTAACATCTGCTTGATAATCAATTGTCGCTGCCCATAAACGTAAGACATCCGCGCCATAAATATTGATAATCTTGTTTGGATCAATGCCATTACCTAAAGACTTTGACATCTTGTTTCCATTGCCATCGAGAACAAATCCATGGCTTACGACATTTTTATAAGGAGCTTTTCCAAACACAGCCGTAGAAATAATCAATGATGAATTAAACCAACCACGATATTGGTCGCTACCTTCTAAATATAAATCAGCTGGATATTTTAATCCACGCGCATTTAAAACTCCATTAAAGGATGATCCAGAATCAAACCAGACATCCATAATGTCTTTTTCTTTTCTAAATGGTGCTAAATCACGATGATTTTCAAGATATGATTGAGGAAGTAATTCTTCAGCATCTTTTTGACTCCAGATAATTGAGCCATACTCTCCAAATAAGTCAGCGATATGCTTAAATACTTCTTGTTCCATAATAGCATTACCATCTTTATCATAGATAATTGGAAGAGGTACACCCCATAATCTTTGACGAGAAATACACCAATCGCCGCGATCTTTAATCATATTGTGCATTCTTAATTTACCCCAAGAAGGTGTCCAATTAACTTCATCGATTTGTTTTAATAAAAGATCTCTTATCTTATCGATAGAACAGAACCATTGTGGTGTAGCTCTAAAAATAACTGGTTTTTTAGTTCTCCAATCATGAGGGTATGAGTGAGTAATTTCGCTAACATTTAATAATGCGCCATTTTCCTCAAGCATTTTTAAGACTTCTTCATTTGCATCAGCATAGAACATTCCTTTTAAACGATCACCAACTGTATCATCCATATTACCATGTTCATCAACTGGACAATAAGGTGGTAAATTATATTTTTTACATACATTAAAGTCATCTTCACCATGTCCAGGAGCAATATGAACACATCCTGAACCAGCATCGGCAGTGACATATGCACCTTGAATAACTAAGGTTTCACGATCGTATAAAGGATGTTTTGTAGTTATATATTCTGTTTCACGTCCTTTAAAAGACTTAATTAATTCACATTCACTTAAAGATAAAACTTCTTTCATTCTCTCTTGAAGTTCACATAAGAAAACAAAATTACCCTTATCTGTCTTAAATAAGCCATATTCCATATCTGGATTTAAAGCGATAGCTAAGTTTGCTGGAATGGTCCATGGAGTGGTCGTCCAAATAATGAAATAATCACCTTTATTTAATAGGCCTTTACCATCGATAACTGGGAACTTAACAAAGATTGTCTTAGCAGTTACATCATAATATTCAATCTCTGCTTCAGCTAGAGCTGATTCACTAGATGGTGAATAATATACTGGTTTTAAGCCTTTAAAAATAAGGCCTTTTTTTGCCATAGCTGCGAAAACTTCAACTTGAGATTTTTCAAATTTTTTATCTAAAGTAACATAGCGATTATCAAAATCAGCAAGGATACCTAATCTTTTTACTTGCTCTTTTTGACGATTTACTTGCGTTAAGGCAAACTCTTCACATTTCTTTTTAAATTCATCTGGTGGAGTAGTCTTACGATTAACACCCTTTTTAGTCACTGCATTTTCAATTGGTAAACCATGAGTATCCCATCCTGGATAAAATGGAGTATAATATCCATCCATCGATTTAAATCTAACAATAATATCTTTTAAAATACGGTTTAACATATGTCCGCAGTGCATATCTCCATTGGCATATGGAGGACCATCATGCAACATATAGCATGGTTGATGCTCGTTTTTTTTCATTATTTGATGATATAAATCTTCATCTTCCCATTGTTTTAACATTTTTGGTTCTTTTTGAGAAAGATTACCTCGCATTTCAAAATTGGTCTTTCCCATTAATAAAGTTTTATTTACTTCCATAAAAGCTCCTCTCTAATAAAAAAATCCTTAGAATAAAAATTCTAAGGACGCAATAATACGCGGTACCACCTTAGTTCTGAAAATAATTTCAGCCCTCATTTCTTAATAACGCTAAGTGACGAATAATCTTACAATTAGTTCAGATTACCAGCTCCAAAGTGATAAGTTTCTACTTATTTTTTATCACTCTTTCACCATGGTGAGTGACTCTCTAAAAAAACATCGTAGGCTTTTGTCTTTTTCAATGCTATTAGTTATATTATGACTTACGAAAATATTTTTAACAATATTTTGTTATAATTTTTATATTTATTTTTAATTAATATGCCTCTATTATGCACTTTTCATCTGCAATATTCTTCTCATATTCAGTTTTGGAAGAAATATTTATTTTATTTAATTTCGTTTTCTTAAAGGCATAAGCATAAATCTTTTCGATATTTTGAGGTAAGGTTATCTCTCCACTTAAAGGATTATTATAAAATGCCTTACGATGAATCGACTTTAAATTTGAGTCATTTTCAAAGGTTAATGTATTTAATTTACAATTTGAGAAAGCCTCCGAATTAATATACTCCACACTTGAAGGAATATTAATCGATGTTAACGGATCATTTACAAAGGCATTTGAGCCGATAGTTTTAACTCCTTTTAAGGTTACTGAAGTGATATTATCGCAATTACCGAATAATTTATATGGAATCTCTTCACTTTCATAATTAACAGCTGTTAATGACTTACAATTTCTAAAAGCTGAATGGTAGACTCTACATTTTTTTATATCAACTTTTTCAATTCCCGTATATGCAAATGAAGCGATGCCAATTGAATCAAAATGTGAAAAATCGATATCTTTCAATTTACTACAATCCTTGAAAGCGTAATTACCAATTTCAGTCGTATTACTTGATAAATTCACTCTTTCAAGTGAAGAACATTTTTCAAATGCTGAACCTGATATTGAAACTAAACTATCGCCAAAGGTTACTTCTTTTAATGATTGATTGTTCCAAAAACAATCGATATCCATCTTTTCTAGTGAAGGAAAATTAATTGATTTTATACTAGTTCCTTCAAAAACTCCTTTATAAAGAGTTTTTAAATTATCGCCACCTTCAACCACATTTAATTTATTTGAATAAGAAAAGACATGATCACCTAATGAAGCGAGTCCTTTACCCAAATTAACATATTCTAAATTTTTACATTCTTTAAAAGCATCCCATCCGACCCATGTAATCGTGTCTGGAAAATTCACTTTTTTAATATATTTATTACCTTTAAAAGCATCGGCACGAATGCCAGTCACCGTATAATCATTACCTTCAAAAGAAATTGTAGTAGGAATAGTTAAATTCTCCATCGAAAACGATGAAGATACCGCGACATTAGCAGTTCTTACTCCATCAGCAGAAGTTGAAACACTATACATGATGACATTATTAGAATTTCTAGCGGACGAGCAGCTTCCAAAGAGCAATAAAGATGACATTATCAATAAACTTTTTTTCATATTTTTTCTTTCTTTTTACATTTATTAGTATATCCGATGTTGATTTCGCTTTCAATAATTCCCTTTATACAAAGACAATTATCGCTTAGCGATATTCATTTAATAATATGCCTGCGGCGACTCCAACATTTAATGAATCAATATTATCCATCGGTATTTTAACAATGACATCGGCCAAATCTAAATTAGCTTGCTTCACTCCTTGTCCTTCATTACCAACGACAATTATAAATTTATTTTTTTTATTTATTTTACGATAGTCTTTTGAAGATTTTAAACCTGTAGCAATAATCATATACCCTTCATTTTTTAACGTTTTTAAATCTTTATGAAAAATCGGAAGCTTAAAGATTGCTCCTTTTGAAGAAGCGATAACTTTATCATTAAATATTGAGGCTGAATCATCGCTAAGAATGACTCCATCATAATTAAAAGCTAAAGCCGTTCTAATGATAGTTCCAACATTTCCTGGGTCTTGTACACCATCCAAGTAAATGAATCTTTCTCCTTTAAATTCAAATTTTGGATATTGGCATAGACCAATTATCCCTGTCGAGCAAATATTATTTGATAATTTATCAATTATTTGTTTGGTAACGATAATTTGTTCAACATCTTCATATTGAAATAAGAAATCCATAGAGATAATATTTATTAAATTATGGCTTTCATATGCCTCTTTAATAAAGTCTTCTCCATCTACTAGAAACATTGATTTTTGCTGTTTTATTTTATTTTTTTTCAATAAGCTTAATTCTTTTATCAAAGGATTACTAGCGCTAGTTATCTTTTTCATTTTAAAACTCCATATGTAATTTTTTCACGTCTACTTTTATAATCAGGACAAAACTCTTTTACTTTATTATAGAACTTTTGCGAATGATTACCAAAATAATCATGGCTAAGTTCATGGACAATAACTTCATCGATTAAAGGAATGGAAAAATGAACTAATTTTTCATTAAAATTCAAGATATTGGACTTAATATGATTGTTAGCTACGATTGAAATTAACTTCTTCACTTTAATTTCATGCTTTGATAATTCCATTATTTTCTCATAATACGCTACACGATCTTGTAACACTTGCATTAAAATATGCTTCAAAGAGACAAATTTATGCGATGAATTTTCAACTAATATATTATCATATTCAAGCGGTTTATTTTTCTTTAAAATAAAGGCTGTCCTCTCACCAAAAACATAAACATAATTGTCAGTAAAAAAAGGCTCAGGATTAAATTTATAAACAACTCGCGCGGAAAAAAGTTCGTTCAATTTTTTTTCAATCTTTTTTAATGTCTCTTTAGGTCCCACACGTAATGAAATTATTCCAAAGCAATAATGATAAACTCTTGAAGTTTTTCTCGCTTTGATAAGCTCAACTTTGATCGGATAACCTTTTATATTTAAAATTACTTGTTCTGTCATAGATAAATTATATATTATATATATTGTTTAAAGGAAAGAAAAAATGGAAAAAGTTTTAATTAGTGCCTGTCTAGTTGGTGAAAATTGCAAATACGATGGTAAAAACAATTATACTAAAGACGTTGAAAAACTATTCACTCTATGCGATTTAGTTTTAATTTGTCCCGAGCAATTCGGAGGATTATCCACTCCAAGAATTCCATGTGAAATAAAAAATGGACGAGTAATAAATAAAAGAGGAAATGATGTGACTTCCAAATATAAATCTGGTGCTTCACTTTCACTTTATATTGCTAAACAAAACAATGTTAAATACGCGATTTTAAAAGAGCGTTCCCCTTCATGTGGTGTTAAACAAATATATGATGGAAGTTTTACTTCAAATGTAATTAAAGGCAAAGGCGTAACTTGTAGCCTATTAGAAGAAAATGGTATACAGGTCTTTAATGAAAAAGAAATCGATAAACTTGTTGCCATTTTATCAGCAACTGAAAATAAATAATCAATTAAAATAGCCCGCATCAATGGCGGGCTTTTTAATTTAAATATACCTTAATATTTTATTTAAAGTTAATTTTGTTTAAATGCCAAATATCATTTACATATTGCTCAATGGTTCTATCTGATGAGAAATAACCTGCTTTTGCAATATTAATAAGACATGAACGTCCCCAAGCATCTTTCTTTTTATATTTTTCTTCAGTTACTTGAGTTGCTTCAAGATAACTATCGAAATCTAGTAAATTAAAGTATTCATCATTTCTCCATAATAATTCATCATAGATAACTCTGAATTCCTCTGGATTCTTATTCCAAGTTCCATCCATCAATGAATCAACAACAACTCTTAACCACTTATTATTGTTATAAATATCTAATGCGCTATAAGAGTGATTTTTTCTAATTTCTTCAAGTTCATAATCTTTTAATCCAAAGATTACTGAGTTTTCATCGCCCACTAATGAATTAATTTCAACATTCGCGCCATCTAAAGTACCTAAAGTAATCGCACCATTAATCATGAACTTCATATTTGATGTTCCAGAAGCTTCTTTTCCAGCAGTTGAAATTTGTTCAGAAACATCGCTTCCAGGAATAATGACTTCAGCGGAAGAAACACCATAATTTTCAATAAATACAACTTTCATATATTTTGAAATCTCTGGATCATTATTTACAACATCAGCGACATTATTAATTAATTGAATGACTTTCTTAGCAAAATAATAACTAGGCGCTGCTTTAGCTCCAAAGATAAATGTTCTTGGGAAGATTTTAAACTTTGGATCAGCCTTCATTCGCTTATAATAATACATGACTCTAAAAATATTCATCAATTGACGTTTATAAGCATGTAATCTTTTAACTTGTGTATCAAATATAGAGTTCACATCGACATCAATACCATTATGTTCTTTAATATATTTAGCTAAGCGAACTTTATTTTTGCGTTTAATCTTTTGAATATTGCGATATACTTTTGGATCTTCAACATATGAGATTAATTTCTTTAATTCATCAGGGTTATTAATCCATTCATCACCGATAAGCGATGTGACATAAGCGGCTAATTCTGGGTTACAATTTAAGAACCAACGACGATGAGTTATACCATTGGTCTTATTGTTAAATTTCTCAGGATATAAGGTATAGAAATCTTTGAATGTGTCTTTTTTACAAATTTCAGTATGTAACTTTGCAACACCATTAATTGAAAATACGGTGTGAATACCCAAATTTGTCATATGAATCATTCCATCTTTGATGATTTTTACACGATAAATAAAGCCATCATCGTATCCTTCTGCTTTTAATTTTAAGCATGTACGACGATCTATCTCTTCAATAATTTGGAAAATTCTTGGAAGTAAGGTTCTCATATAATTAACTGGCCATTTTTCTAATGCTTCCGCCATAATTGTATGATTAGTATAAGCCATCATCTTTTGAACTTCGCCATAAGCTTCTTCCCATGATAAACCTTCTTCATCCATTAAAATTCTCATCGCTTCTGGAATAGCTAAAATTGGATGAGTATCATTTAATTGGAAGACATATTTATCAGCAAATCCATCAATGGTTTTATATAATTTCTTATAGGCTCTAATAGCTGATTGTAATCCAGCAGAAACTAAGAAATACTGTTGTTTTAAACGTAAAATCTTACCATGTTCATTTGAATCATCAGGATATAAACATGTACAGATTTCTCTGACATCATTACAATATTCATTGAATGATTTATCTTGTGGGATATGCTCAGTTGATGGTTCACTAGACCATAATCTTAAAGTATTGACAACATGATTATGATATCCAATTACTGGAACATCATAAGGAATCGCTTTGACATGAAGACTATTTGCAATACGATATCTTAAATTATTGTTTTCATCGACATACGATTCACCATATCCATAAAATTGAACGTCGACAGCTTGATCTGGTTTTTTTACCTCCCAAACATTTTCATGATTTAGCCATTGATCAGGAATTTCAATTTGTTGACCATTGATAATTTTTTGCTTAAAGAATCCATATTCATATCTTAAGCAGTTACCATGTCCAGGATAACCAAGTGAAGCAATAGAATCTAAAAAGCATGCTGCTAAACGTCCAAGACCCCCATTACCTAAACCAGCATCAGCTTCTTGATCTTCAAGTTCAAGGATATCTAGACCTAATTCTTTTAAACCATCTTTAACGATTTTATATAAATCAAGATTCATCAAATTATTAGTGAGCAATCTCCCCATCAAAAATTCCATTGAGAAATAAATCAATTGCTTTTGTTGATTTTCTTCCACATATTCTTTTGATTTTTTCCAATCGTAAGAAGCAAAGTCACGAATCATTCCGCCTAAAACATTATAGAGTTCGGCTTTATGACAATCTACAATATCACGACCATATGTTTCAATAACGCGTTTCTTAAACTCTTTTTTAAATTCAATCTTTGTTTTAAACATCTTTTTTCTCCTCTTCTTTGATATGTTTTAAAATTAATGCACCAAATGATGCTAATTTAATTGATATAGTAAATGGTTGGTTGCACCATGACATATTCATCGTCTTTAATGGCAAACCATTATATTGATTATAACCACCATAAACATCCTTGTCAGAATTAAATATTTCTTTATAAGTTCCTTCATATGGAACACCGATATTGATATATTCATAATAATTCGGTGTCATATTAAAGATAAACACTAATGTCTCACCATCACATGTACGTTTGAAAGCGAAGATAGATTGCGAGGCATTATCCGCCATTAACCATTGAAAATGAACAGGATTATGCTCTTCAAAATATAAAGCTTTTTCACTTTGATAAATCAAATTTAAATCTCTAACTAAGCGTAGAATTGAATCATGCTTTGGATAAGTTAACAAGTTCCATGGAAGTGATTTAGTCTCTGCCCATTCATCAAAGGAAGCTAGCTCATTTCCCATAAAATTTAATTTTTTTCCTGGGTGAGACCACATATATGTATATAAGTTTCTTAATTGTGCAAATTTCTGATCATAATTTCCCCACATCTTATTGATAATTGTTCCTTTACCATGAACAACTTCATCATGTGAAAGTGGGAGCATGAAATTTTCTGAGAAAAAATAAGCCATTGAGAATGTAATATTATGATGATGATACTTACGATAAATCGGATCTTTACTATAATATTTTAATGTATCATTCATCCATCCTAAATCCCATTTATAATCAAATCCTAACCCACCATATTCAATTGGCTTAGTAACACCTTGATAGGCTGATGAATCTTCTGCAATTAACATGATGTCTTGATGTTCATCATGAAGTTTGCTAGTTAATCTTTTTACAAATTCAACTGCGCCTTCATTTACGCCTTTAGAAGAATCGCCATGCCAATATATAACATTAGATATGGCGTCAAATCTAATACCATCAAAATGGAAATAATTTAGAAAGTAATTAGCTCCCGACATTAAGAAAGATCTAACTGGATCTTTACCTAAATCAAATAGTTTGCTTCCCCATTGAGAATACTCATTTTCGCCAGAATATTCGTATAAATTTGAGCCATCAAATTTCTCTAATGAATATGAATCAGTTGCAAAGTGAACGACTACATAATCCAAGATTACCCCAATTCCTGCCTGGTGAAGACGATCGACAAATGACATTAATTGAAATGGATTTCCATAGCGAGAATCTACCGCATAAAATCCTGTAGCTTGATAACCCCAAGAGCCATCAAACGGATATTGTGTTATCGGCATTAATTCCACATGCGTATATCCATTAGCCTTAACATATTCAATTAGTTTATCAGCAACTTCTTCATAAGATAAGAATCTATTACTTTCAACATTTAACCATGAGCCAACATGAATTTCATAGATTGAAACGGGCTTATCAAAATTACGATCACGATTTTTTATAAATGTCTTATCATGCCAAATAAAGTTCTCAATATCGAATACTTTAGAGCATGAACCAGGACGATATTCACTAAAAAATCCAAACGGATCTTGTTTATCAACATAAACATTTTGTGCATTCAAGATATGAAATTTATATGTTTGATAATTTTTAACGCCTGGAACAAAAATTTCATATACACCAGAATCATCAACCTTTTTCATTTTGTGAATTGTTGGATTCCAATTATTAAACTCACCAATTAAAGAGATTTCTTTTGCTGTTGGAGCATAAACTCTAAACATTACTCCTTCTTTATCATCAATAGTTGTGAAATGGGCACCAAAGTACTTATAAGCAACTATCGATTGTCCCATCAAGAAATCATATAATAGACCAAAAGCCATTTATTTCTCCTTTACCTTTTTTCTTTTCCGTATATATTTTACACGATTATTAATCATTTTTAAACAATCAATTTACTCATTTTGCCCATAATTAAAAATAATGATAAATTAATTTTTATTTTTTTTAATAAAAAATTAAAAAATGATTTAATCTTAATAATGAATTATTGTTAATTGAAAAATAGATAGAATAATTGTAAAATATATAAATGTTAAGGAGATTTATATAAAAATGTTTAAAGTTTTAGCGGTTAATGCTGGCTCATCATCTTTAAAATTTAAGTTATATATGATGCCAGAAGAAAAGACAATTTGTTCAGGTTTAGTTGAAAGAATCGGTCTTGATGTAGGAATTTTCACCTTTAAAAAAGATGGTAAATCATATCAAAAAACACTTCCTATTAAAGATCATGAAGTTGCAGTATCACTCTTAATGGATTCACTTATTGAACATGAATGTATCAAGAGTTTTGATGAAATCAAAGGTATTGGACATCGTGTAGTTCAAGGTGGACCTTATTTTAACGATTCAGCAATATTTGGTGAGGATGGTCGCACAGAAAAATTAATTGAATCACTCATTCCTCTTGCTCCACTTCATAATAAGGCGCATTTAATCGGTTATCGCGCATTCAAAAAAATATTGCCAAACGTCCAAAATATCGCTGTTTTTGATACCGCATACCATCAAAGCATGGAACCACAAGATTATATGTTCCCTGTAGATTATAATTATTATGAAAAATACATGATTAGAAGATATGGCGCTCATGGTACTTCTCATAAATATTTAGCTCAAGAAGGTAAAAAATTCACTGATGGAAATAAAATAATTTCATGTCATATTGGTTCTGGTGCCTCATTATGCGCTATTAAAGATGGTAAATGCGTTGCCACATCAATGGGATTAACTCCTCTTGGAGGAATTATGATGGGAACAAGAACTGGAGATATCGATGCTTCAGTTATGAATCATATCGTCAATATGACAGGCAAAAGCTGTGAAGAAGTATACCAAGAATTTAATAAACAATCTGGATTATTAGGTATTTCTGGTCGTTATTCCGATACGCGTGATATTGAAGCCGGAGTAAAAAATAATGATGAAAAATGTATTTTAGCTTATCAAATGTATGCACGTCGTATTGCTGATTTTATCGGTCAATACTATGTTCGTCTCGGTGGATGTGATTTAATTATATTCTCAGCTGGCGTTGGAGAAAACTCTTCAATGATGAGAAAAAATGTTTGCGAGAATTTAAAAGAAGCACTTGGAGTAATTATCGATGAAAAAGCTAATGAAAAAACCATTCGTGGTGTTAACGGAGTTATTACTGCACCTGAATCAAAAATTAAAGTAGTTGTAATTCCAACCGATGAAGAAGTCATGATAGCTAGAGATATCATCAGATTATTAAAATTATAAAATCATCGCAAAATTGAACATGCAAAAATGGAGTTTTCACTCCATTTTTTTATTTAATGATGATTATCTCATCAAATCCTTCATCTAATGATGGATCTTGAAAATTATTATAATAACTAGTAATAACTTCTAATGGCAGATAAAGAGCATCTTTATCTTTATTTCTTAAATTAACTCGATTAATACATTCATCAAGATTAGTTTTAAATAAATAGCAGATTATTTTTATATTTGTATTAAGTTCTTCTTTAATATTACTTATATGTCGATTGCGAACTTTTTTTGTAATATTTGTCGCATCAAAAATCACATTTTGTCCGTTATTTAATAATTCACCAATTAATTTATAAGCGGTAGGAAAAACATCCTTTTCCTCGATTTGTACGTATTTTTTTCTAATCTCATCCGTTGATATTATTGTCGCATTTAATCTTTGATAATTATTAAATGCAAAAGTGGTTTTTCCTGCTCCTTGAATACCACATAAAAAATATAAAACTGCCATTTATAACGCCCTCTTTAAATAATGCCCTCTAGTATAAGCATCGCAAACATATGTATTTTCTAACAATTTAGTGACATCTTCCTCATTTTCAAATGTAAAATTTAAATAAACATTGCTGATATGTAATTCTTCAATTTCATCTAGTTTATCTAATAAATAAACTGGTTTGCTATTTAAAACATGAATGTTACAATCATCATCACCATAAATAGGGAAATCCACTTTCATTCGATCACGAAGATAATACTTATCCTGATGGCATTTTTGGCAGTGCAACTTACGATTATTATATGCCGTTCCAATCGGGCATGATCTCATAATCATTAAAGAGATATAGCCATATCCAATTATTCCTGTCCGCGGATAATAATCATGACGATTTTTAAAATCATCAATCATCAATTTAAGAGATCTTTTATCTAACTCTAAGGAGAGAATACATTCTTTAAAGCCCAAACTATAAAATGCATCTAAGGCATATGAATTGGTAATATTACAATATTCTGAAGCAATTAAATTATTATTACCTTCCATGATAAAATGCACCAAATTATTTTCGTAATTATCATTTATTTCTTTTTCAATACGTTTATGTAAACAATATTTTAAATTATCTTTTGAAAAGATGATTTGATTATCAATATGATAATTATTATTAAAATTATTTATTCCAATAATCTTCATCTTATCATCGCTATCATTATAATAATGATAATCATACGTTAAAATTTTTACGATATTTTCTGCTGTTTTTAGGTCAACTAATTGATCTAGAGCTCTAGTTTTTATCTCATTAAGTGATGAGATAGGAATATATATATTATCACTACCATTAAATATCATATTTGAAAATACAAAAGGATAATTACCAGTTTTACAAAGCTGAGAGATAATTCTTTCATGAGATGTTCCCATATTTAAAGCTTCTTGAACGATATCGCCTTTGACATTCACTCGATAATCTCCATCTTGAATTTCTAAAATTAAAGGTTTATTTATATAAGCATAAATCTTACCAATAATTAAACGAGTTGGTTTTATTTTCATTTGCGCTTCAAGAGATTTATTCAATAGATAATCTTTAGTTTTTATCACTTTTACATTAACTAAAGATTTTTTATAACGAACATTTTTTATCTCGACAACCTGGTTTTTATGAGCTAATTCAATCTCTTTATTATTTAAATATAGTTTTTCTATGCATAAACCTACTTGTTCATCATTATTAAATCTTATTCCATCTAAACGCGATAAATCCTGATTTAATTTGATAAAAACACTCGAACCTTGGCATCTAGTAACTATTCCAATTTCCACGCCTTGATGGGATGAATTCTCTTGATTTAATAAATTTAAAGGATTTTCATCAAAAATATATCCTTTAGTAAAATTTCTAGAAAATATTTTTTGTAAATTATCTTTATATTCATTTAACGACACTTTAGCGGATGATAAAAGATTATTCATCGCCATTTTATAAGTCTGACATGTCATAAAAATATATTCTTC
Organism: uncultured Bacillota bacterium; assembly: GCA_902493275.1. Classification (GTDB taxonomy): domain Bacteria; phylum Bacillota_I; class Bacilli_A; order RFN20; family CAG-449; genus CAG-449. The sequence continues at coordinate 15,493 of CABUOQ010000016.1, forward strand.
ACTTTTTAAGCGTCCTTCAATTTTTAATGAATCGACATGATGATTAGCAAATTGCTTAAGATGATCAACAGTCATCAAATCTTTCGTAGATATTAAATAATCGTCTTTAATATCCTCATTATTCTTTTTTAAAGTGTAACGCATTCGACATGGTTGAGCGCATCTTCCACGATTGCCACTGCGATTACCAATAAAAGATGACATTAAACAATTACCTGAATATGAAACACATAACGCCCCATGAACGAATACCTCGACTTCTAAGCCTAATTTTTTTATTTCATCAACAAATTCAAGATTAGCTTCACGAGCGATAACGATTCTTTTAAATCCAAGTTTTTGCAAAGCTTTTGCTTGTGCAATATTATGACAATTTAATTGGGTAGATGCATGAAGAATAAGTTCGGGTAGGCATCGATGTAGGTAAAATGCTAACCCTACATCTTGAATAATTAATCCATCAACATGGTGAAGAAAAAGAAATTTTGCATATTCAACCGCTTCAAAAAATTCATCTTGAAATAACAAAGTATTCATGGTCACATAAACTTTTTTATCGATTAAATGAGCATAGTTTAAGATTTCAACCATTTCTTCATCAGAGAAATTATCTGCGGACATACGCGCAGAAAACTTTTTGCCTCCGATATATATCGCATCGGCCCCTGCAGCAAAAGCTACATATGCTGATTTTAGATTTCCAGATGGTGATAATAATTCCATAATTCAACTATTTTATCCTTACTAACTAAGTATAAAGGTCTATTTTTTCTAAATCAATTTATTCTCTTATTTTAAGATAATTAGCTAATTCTTGATAGTTTTTATCATTGGTACCTGCACCTAAAAAACAAAAACATGCATCATTGATTTTTTGGTTTTTGAATATCTTTAAAGAATAATGAAGATATTCTTGAAAGTATTTCTCATCGCTTTGCTTTTCTCTTATCGATGAGAATATATCGCACAAATATACTTCATCAAATAATGAAAACGATTCTTTAAACTGATTATAAAAAGCTTTTGTTCGCGAAAATGTATGAGGTTCAAAAATTAATATCTTCTTTTTTTGAGGATATTTTAATCTTAAAGCATCATAAAACGATTTGATTTCAGTGGGATGATGAGCATAATCACAGATAATGCAATTACTTCCTATCATTATCTCTTCAAATCGCCTTTTAGGTAGCAATAGATTTCTCGTAATTTGTTTAATGTTTTTTTTATCGATGTTTAAGGTTACCGTTAGAACATATGCAGCAAGAAAATTATAAATATTATGTAATCCAAAATGTGGAAAAAATATCTCATCTATCTGCGCTTCATGAGTTATATATAATTTATATCCTTTTTCAACTACTTCATATCGACATGAATAATCATTGTTTTCATTTAAACCAAATGAAATAGAATTTCGGTGGTTTAATTCTTTTAATAATGAATCATCACCATTATAAATTAGTAAATTAACTTGCTCAGCAAATTTAAAAAACGACTCTTTATATGCCTTGATGTCCTTATAAAAATCAGGATGATCAAAATCAATATTAGTAATAATTGCTATCTGTGGATGATAATTAAGGAAAGTATTTCGATATTCGCAAGCTTCAAAAAGAAAATATTTGCTATATTTATTTCCCTTACCTTCACCATCACCAATTAGATATGTTGAATCAATTAGCTGAGAGATAAATTTCGTAGTCGTCGTCTTACCATGTGTGCCAGCAACCGCGATCTTTGTTCCATAAAAAAATGAATCTAAAAATTCAGGATAAAACATATATTTACACTGCGAATGAATTATTTTTTTACTAAGTGGATGATTAATAAAAGCATTCCCAATAATATAAAAATAACTATCATCTAATTTGAATTTAGAAAATGGTTCCCAAATGCGATCTAATTTGCTATCTACAGTGAAAAATGCTTCATCATAGTCTGTTCCTTTTATTTGATGACCTAAGTCACTAAGAATTCTAGCTAAAGCGCTCATCCCCGTTCCTTTTATTCCCACTAAATAAAACTTCATTAAAAATCACCATTACATTATATGCAACTAGTGATAGTAATATCTTATTTAATTATTTTATGTTTAAAATATTTTGCTTTGATACGTTGATTATATTGGTCTATCAGTATAAAACTTTATATTCTGTTCAATCATGGATTTAAGTTTTCCATAATCATTAATTTTTCAAAATTTATCCGTATCTTTTGTCAAATTTACATCATCCAAATCTACATAAAAAAATCACCATTTCATATAAAGATTTTGTTCTTTATAGATAAATGGTGATCTAATAATTAATTATGTATTAAAGTTTTGGTCCAGCTTTAACTAATTCTTTACCATGTTCATTACTTTCATATTTCTTGAAATTTTTAATGAACTTTTCAGCCAAAGATTTAGCTTTCTGATTCCAAATTTCAACATCTTGATATGTATCGCGTGGATCAAGAATTGCAGGATTAACTCCAGGAAGTGAAGTAGGAACTTCAAAATCAAATAAAGGAATATTTTTAGTTTCAACTTTTGTTATTGATCCATCTAATATCGCATCGATAATACCACGAGTATCTTTAATAGAAATTCTCTTTCCACTGCCATTCCATCCGGTATTGACTAAATAGGCTTTTGCTCCGCTCATCTTCATCTTTTTAACTAATTCTTGAGCATATTTTGTAGGATGAAGTTCCAAGAATGCTTGTCCAAAGCAAGCTGAGAAAGTAGGTGTAGGTTCTGTAATGCCTCTTTCTGTTCCTGCAAGTTTCGCGGTAAATCCAGATAAGAAATAATATTCTGTTTGCTCTGGTGTTAAAATTGAGACAGGTGGAAGAACTCCAAATGCATCAGCTGAAAGGAAGATAACATTCTTTGCCGCAGGAGCTGAAGAAATTGGACGAACGATATTTTTAATATGATTGATTGGATAAGAAACACGTGTATTTTCAGTAACGCTCTTATCATCAAAATCGATGACACCATTTTCATCTAATGTAACATTCTCTAATAAAGCATTGCGCTTGATTGCATTATAAATATCAGGTTCTGATTCTTTATCCAAGTTAATAACTTTGGCATAGCAACCGCCTTCAAAGTTAAATACGCCATTATCATCCCATCCATGTTCATCATCACCGATTAATAATCTTTTTGGATCAGTGGATAATGTGGTTTTACCTGTTCCTGATAAGCCGAAGAATATCGCGGTATTCTTACCATCTAAATCGGTATTGGCTGAGCAATGCATTGAAGCTATACCTTTTAATGGCAAATAATAATTCATCATTGAGAACATACCTTTTTTCATTTCTCCACCATACCAAGTGTTAATGATGACTTGTTCACGGCTTGTAATATTAAACATAACTGCTGTTTCAGAATTTAAACCTAATTCTTTATAGTTTGTTACTTTAGCTTTTGAAGCGTTATAAATTACAAAGTCAGGTTCAAAGTTTTCAAGTTCTTCTTTAGTTGGCTTAATAAACATATTTTCAACAAAGTGAGCTTGCCAAGCTACTTCAACAATAAAACGAATAGCCATTCTTGTGTCTTTATTAGCGCCACAAAAAGCATCGATGACAAATAAACGTTTATTAGATAATTCTCTTTGTGCTATCGCCTTTACTTCTTTCCAAGTTTCTTCTGAAGCTGGATGATTATCATTTTTATATTCATCAGAGGTCCACCACACAGTATTTTTTGAATTTTCATCCACGACAATGTACTTATCTTTTGGAGAACGACCAGTATAAATTCCTGTCATGACGTTAACTGCGCCAAGTTCACTTACTTGACCTTTTTCAAAACCTTGAAGACTCTCTTTTGTTTCTTCTTTAAATAATTCATCATAAGATGGATTATAGACAACTTCTGTTGTACCAACAATTCCATATTTTGTTAAATCAATTTTTTTCATAAAACATTTCCTCTCGTATATTGCTATCCGCAAATACGAATTCATTATACGATAAAAAAATATCGACTTTCAAAGATAATTAGTAATAATCTTATAATTGCTATTTTTTTAGTACTTTTTTATTATTAAATAAAAAATCTAGTAAATCATAAAGACTTAGTAGAAAACTTCTACAGAAAAATAATCATTAAAGTCTGGCATTACAATCTTTACATCATTACCATATGTAAAATCGATTGCCATTTTACTTTTTAAAGATGCTTTTAAATCTCCATCATATATTGTCGCATCAATATCATAAGATATATTTTTAATTGATTTATCATTGAATGTAATACCAGCTCTTACGTATTTAAAATCTTTCAATGCTGCATTAATAGCCACCGTATAGGCTGAATTAATCTCAGCTATTTGGCTTGAAGTAAGACCTTCAGTCGATGAGTTTTCAATATATGTCGTACAATAATCAACAATTTTTTCTTTAGTAATGTCAATTGATAAAGCATAATTACCATTATTATACGATTTACAATTCATAAATGCTTTCAAAGAATTAAGCATCTGAGGATTTTCTGTCATTTGTGTTTTCACACTATTATATAAAGTAGCGAACATATTTTCATCTAATACCAAAGATGATGATGAAAGAGGGAAACAATATTTGCCTTCTTTAACATACATTGTAGAAAACATTTCTAAAAATTTAAAGAAATCAGGATCAGACAAATCTACATAAAGATTTAGGTTATTTAAATAAGATTTATAACTCATATCATATTTCATATTTTCAAGGCGTGAATCACTTGTCATATTTGTTTTCATATCAAATTTTACATGTAAATCATTTATAAATTTTATTTCATTCGCGGAGTTAGAAGTTAATCCAGACATTTTATATTCATAATCAAAATCGGAAATATTAATATCTAAATAATTATTCTCACTTACCATCATTTGAGGAACAGGTAAGCTACTATCATTTCCTTCAACATAATTTGGCAAATTTAAATTAAAACTTAAATTGGCATTATTTATTTTGACACCAATTGCGTCAAGTTTATCCATACTTGTCATGGTACTTTCTAATTGCTTAGTTGCCGATTCAAATGTAATGTTTTTTCCTCCTGCAGGAATTACATTATTTCCCCTTTCAGTAGTGGCACATCCAATTAATAAAGCACCTGAAAAAATAATAAATATCTTTTTACTTTTCATAAAGCTTCCTCCTATATATAATATACGATATTATTAAAATTTAGTCAAATAACTAGTTATTTACGGGGTATGAGACTTTTTCTAAACGAGTTGATGGAATATCTTTTCTGCCCTCTTTTGCTTGGTCTTTGCCATTTAGTTTTACTAAATCACCTGTAAATCCAACATTGATTTTTACCAATGAAGTTCCGACACCATAAATATCAACCGGCGTATGATTTTGCTCGAAATCTCTAATTTTTTCAGCATCAAATCCAGATGAAACAATGATTTTCACATAATCAAATCCTTCATCATCAAGAGCTTTTCTTAAAGCAAAAATTAATTCTTTACAAACTCCATGAGGGTCAAATCCAGATGTATCTTTATCATCAAAATAATGGTCGATTAACGATTTAGATGTATCAACTCTAACCGCTTTTAATTTATGTTTTAAATGACGAGCGATCATTAATGAATCATGAACAACATTATTATGATAGTCAATTAATGCCGTGACTTGTTCATTTGGAAAAGTCTTTAAATAGAAATCAGCAGCTTTTAAAATATCACCATCACATATTTGAATAAGCGCATGAGGCATCGTTCCTAAGCCTTTGCCTCCCCACCATAATCCCATAGCGTCAGTAGAATCAGCTTTTAATCCAGCAACATAAGCAGCATATCCATCGCCGATTTGAGTGTTATATTCATCTTGGCGATCAGCCATATTAATAATGCCCTTGCCATTTAATTCTTTCAATACTCGATACGTATTAGTGGCGACTGATGATCTCCTAGCTAAAATTCCATCAATCATTGATTCTAAAAAACCAAAATCTTCGTATTTTCCCGTGATTTTTAAAACTGGTTCACCATAGTTAATAATATCGCCATCATTTAAAGCTTCGACTTCAAGATCCTCTGGATTAATCGCAAATTCATGTATAAGAGCAATACATTCATCTAAGCCACAGACCATCACATCATCTTCTCGTTGAAAAAATTGCATGGTCACTATTTGCTCAGGGATATTTTCCAAAACGATTTTACGCGTTTTCAAAAAATAATTTGCTGTGAAAAATCCCTCTTTTAATCTGGGATCAAATTTGAAAGTTTTGTTAGTTAATCTTTTAATCAAACCCTTTTGTTTAAGTTCATATTCTTCCATGGTTTAATATCCTCCTTTGGTTAAAAAGAAATCCTGTCCGACTTCTACATTTTCTTCATCTAATAACAATAAATGATGAGGAATGTATGGAATATCAATACCTAATTCTTTAGCTGAACAACACATTCCATTAGATACTTCTCCTAGTAGTTTTCCTGGGCGAATAACACTTCCATCCATCATCATCGCTCCAACTTTGGCTACCACACATAATTTATTTACTTCTACATTTCTCGCCCCACAAACAATGTCTAAGACTTCATCTTTAATATCGACTTTCAAAAGATGCAAGTGATCAGATTCTGGATGTTCTTCGACAGAGAGAATCTTGCCGATAACAAACATTGAATCAGTAATATAATCTAATTGATAATCACCAATTTCTTTAAGCATCGAATTTAAAACATCGATTAACGCTACTGGTGGCAAAACAATTTTTCCTATACTTTTAATTTTTACAATCTCAGAAATATTAAAAAAATTAATTCCAATCAAGGTATCTTGACTATAAATAAGCGTGATATTATTAAAAGATTTGCTCGATGTTGGCAATGCATCATTATCAATAATGGCCATTAAAACATCGCCAACTGTTTTATAGTTATAAAAATAATTTGCTTTTATGTTCATATTATTACTTCCTTCTTTTTTATATAATATTTACGATTTAACTGCAATAACTCTTTTAATTTTTGTCCCTAGTGAACGGAATTTTTTCTCATATTCCGTCATTTCATCGTCTGAATCTAATTGCTGATAATCATGTGTTATAGATTCAATGACAAAATCTGATTCAGCAAAATACTCAAGTGAGTCTTCAAATAACATGTCATTATCAGTTTTAAAAATTAATTTACCATGTGGTTTTAATACTCGATAATACTCTTTTAGACAAGTAGGATAAGTTAGGCGACGCTTATGTTGTCTTTTTTTAGGCCAAGGATCAGAAAAATTAAGATAGATTACATCAAATGATTCCTCGCCCATTTTTTCAAATAAATAATGGACATCCATATTTATAAGTAATAAATTATCGACCTCTTGAGCGACAATTTTCTTCCCAGCGATTGCTAGAGCCATTCCAGATAACTCCACACCAAGAAAATTCATCTCTGGATTATGCATCGCTTTAGCTAAAATAAAATCTCCGCGACCAACACCGATTTCCAAGCTGACATTCCCTTTAGCAACAAAGCTAGTAAAATCAGCATCATCTATATTATTTCGATCTTTGATTAATTCAGGGTGATTTTTTAAAAATTCATCTCCCCATGGTCGATGCTTTAATCTCATTTGCTTACTCCTGCTAAAAGTCCTAATTCATTAATTGCTTTAGCGTAAATAGAAATAGAAGCTCTTAAATCATCTAGATGGATTTTTTCATTGCAATCGTGAATATGATCTTCTCTGCCAACAAAATGTGAGCCGAAAGCAACCGTATTCTTGCTCTCTTTAGCGTATGTTCCTCCGCCAATGGCCATTGGTTTTGAATCATAATCGCCAGTTTCTTCTTGATAGCAGCGCATCAAGGTTTTAATCATTGGTGATTCTGGATCAAATAAAAGGTATGAAGAAGTGCCTTCAAAAGTGATTATTCCCACGTTCATTTGATTTAATTTTTCAATAACTTTATATACATCAACATTCTCAGGATATCTAAAGTTTACTCGATATTGTAAATGACCATCTTTATAAGAAATTAAACCGACATTATATGTTGTTTCATGTAGTAATTTGCTCTCGTAATATACTCCTAATGCATGACCTTCACCATCTAAATACCCTTCACCGATATTTACTAATTCCGGATAATTAAATTCCTGACCTAAAAAAATCAAAAGATGTAATCCAGCATTGATTCCTAACTGTGGCAAAGAGCCATGAGCAGCCTTACCATAAAAAGTTAAATTGTTATCTTTATAATTAAATTTTAAACCATGATTAATACAATAATTTTCAAGATGTTTAACATCGATAGTTGCATTTAATTTTACATCAGCTCTATCAATAACTGAATTTATGACTACTCCTGCATCTAAAGATTCAATTTTATCAAATACTTTATCAATACTTCCTGAAAAAGTCGCAATCGCTTTTTCTCCATAAATAAGGGGAAAATCGCCATCTGGAGTAAATCCATAAGCAGGATAAGGTTTATGTAGGTGATCAAAATAATACTCTAAACACTTAGAGCCTGATTCCTCGTTACCACCTATTACAAGACTGACACGATAATTTTTAATTAAATGCTCATCTTTTAATAATTTCAAAGCATGATACGCGGCCATCGCAGGTCCTTTATCATCAGAAGTTCCTCTTCCATACATAATATCATCTTCAACAGTTGCTGAAAATGGTGGAAATTTCCATTCGCCAGAAACTGGAACGACATCGCAATGAGCGTAAATTGCAATTAGTGGTCCTTCGCCATAAGAAATCTCCGTACAATAACCATCGCATTCATCAACTTCAAAACCATCTTTTCTTGCAATATCAGCAATATATTTTAAGGCTTTGGCTACCCCCAATCCAAATGGGTGATTTTTGCTTGAAGTTGATTCATCATATGTTGAATCAATTTTAATCCATTCTTTTAATAATTCAATCGCACTTGAATAATACTTTTTTGATATATCATGAATATCTTTCATAGAATTTTTCCTTTCTTGAAACAAATAAATTATACATAAAATTATTATAAAATTAAATAAAAGGTTATTTATAACCATTTTTAGTCGTACTATTTACTTATAAGCACAACTTATATAAAATGGTTTGTGTATTTAATGGAGAAGAAATGAGAAAAAAAGATTTAATTATTTATAAGATGATATTGATTGCGTTATTTGCAAGTTTATCATTTCTTGGTACATATATTAAAATCCCCGTTCCCGGAGGTACTTTGCATCTTGGAAATTATTTTTGTTTACTAAGTGGTCTATTATGTGGAGGTCTCGTCGGAGGATTAGCCTCTAGCTTAGGAATGGGGCTATGCGATGTAATTTTTGGTGAAACCATCTTTACCATCATTAGAACCATCGTCGTTAAATTTCTATATAGTTTCACTGGTGGATATTTATTTAGATTATTTTTAAAGAAAAAAATAAAGCCCTTATATTGCCTTTTAGGAGCAATATTTATTTCAATTGGAATTACTATTTTATGTTTGATTCTATACTTAAATGAAAATATTAGTTTTTCAATTATTCCGTTAATTTTATCAATCGTTTTCATAATTTGCATGCTTCTTGAGTTAATTTTAATCAAAAGAACTAAAATTGAGATGCAAAAACTTTCACTTGCCGTGATAATTGCTAGCTTAATAAATGTTTTTGGGGAATTAACTTTTGTCTTTATCTATAACTTAACAATTTATAATATGGCACTTGATGGTGCATTTATCTCCACTTTGATGAAAATTTCTTCACGAGTCATAACTGGAGTGTTCACTTCAATATTTGTGATATTATCTTTCTTTCCAATCTATCGTTCAATAAAAGAAAGTAACCGCCTTAATGACTTAGACGGTTACCTTAATTAATCATTATTTTAATATTTTGCCCACTAGATTTTTTTCACCATTTATAAAAGATTTATAATCCATTCTTTTTTTGCCTTGACGCTGAACTTCTAGAAGCGATATTTGACCATCGCTTACTTGCAGAATTAGTCCTTTTTTATCTGCGGAAACTATTTCACCTATTTGATGGTCTACCATATCATTAACTTTTTTTGCTTTATAGATCTTAAAAATCTGATCGCCTAAATATAAATGTCCACCTGGAGTAAAACTCAACGCACGAATCCAATTTATAATTTCTTCCGCAGATTGATTTAAATTTAAATGTTCATCTTCACTTTTTATTTTTTTACAGAATGATACTTGCTCTTCATCTTGAGCAATCAAAGGAATATCTTTTGTTATTATCTGAGGTATTGCTTTTAATAAGCCATTTAAACCTGCGAGAGCAATCTTATCACATAGCGAGGTGTAATTATCATCTTCCTCAATTGGGAAAGATTCTTTAAGCATCATTCTGCCTGCATCCATTTTATCTATCATTTCCATGATAGTCACGCCAGTTATTTTATCACCATGAATTAAAGCACTTTGAATTGGGGAAGCCCCACGATATTTAGGTAATAATGAGCCGTGAACATTAGCACATCCTAAACGAGGAATATCTAATAATCCTTGAGGAATGATTTGTCCATATGCCGCGGTTATTATCAAATCTGGTTTTAATTCTTTAACAAATTCATAATCTAATCTAATTTTTTCAGGTTGAAAAACAGGAATATTATATTTTATAGCAACTTTTTTGGTTGGTACAGGTTCAATAATTCCTTTTCTTCCTACTAGCTTATCTTTTTGCGCAATTAAAGCGATAATTTGATAGTTATTGCTAATTAATCCCTCTAATATTTTTGCAGAAAGTTCAGGTGTGCCCATGAAAAGTATTCTAATGTTATCCATATTGTCCTCCTCAAATACATCTTACTTATATTTTAACGAGAAATATTTATTAAGCAATTTTATCAAGCAAAATATAAGATATTTTTTATTTATCCGGCGATTGAAGAGACTAATTTTCCAAATATTGAGAAAATAGCAACAATAATTTTTTTCACTCCTTGAGAGATAAACTCAACAATTTTAACGAAAAAATTTGAATTTGCAACTTCTTTTTGTTCCACTTCAACATATCCATCACTTAATGATGATGAGTTTTTGTCGATTATTTCTACAATTTCTTCATTTTTAGAATACGATGAATTATCGATTGTTTTAGTGGAAAATAATAACGATGCAATGACTAATATAGCTAACAAAAGCAGTACTTTTTTTAATATACCCATATATCTCACCTATTTATATAATAGTTATTATGGTTGTCATATTTTGTCGTTTAAGCAAATAGGCGGTTAAATATTTGACTTAAATTATAAGAGATGGTTTTAACTCTAATTTCTGAGTCTTTTGAAGTTAATATCAACTCATTATTTAATTGATCCAGCAGATACTTTTTATCATCTTTTTTAATCTTTTTAGGATATTCGACATGGTTTAAAACATTTTCGATGATCGTTGAATATAAAATTGCCATCGAGACACCAACCGCAATTAAAGGTACTCCGAGTGATTTATAATTTAAACTTTGACGATAATTTTTTATCCCTGAGCCGGGGACAATTTCTGTATCTGTAATTTGAATGACCTTAAAGAGACGATTAGGATTTATCGTAGTTAAAGAATCAAAGACAATTACTAAATCAAATTTAAATTCATTGACTAATGATTTGATAATGCTAGCTGATTCTAATCCAGTTGTCTTCATAACTCCTGGAATGATGCAACTTATCTTCTTATCTAAATGTTTTATATACGAATTAGCATTTATTTTTTTGATAGTCTCCGGTCCTAAAGCATCACTTGAAAAATCATCATTTCCTAAGCCAACCATTAAAACATGAGGATTGTCTTTTACTTTTTGTTTTTTTACTAGTTCCGATAAAGTTTTAACAATGATATCAATTTTATTTTTAGATAGAGTTTTTTCATCTAAATCCGAAATTTCAAAAGAAAGATAGTTTCCCTTTTTTTGGAAATTATCAACATCTTTTTTTACATTAATTTTTTTTATTTTTAAGTGGTGATAATTTTCTTCTTCAATGATAATATCTTTATTTTCTAGGCGCGGAGTTTCATCAGCAAAATCATAATTTCTTTTATTGTTCATATTCTTATTTTGTCTAAATCTCGATGTTTTATACTTTTTAGTAAAAAAACATTTAAAATTTTATATTAATGACAAAATTAGTTAAATTATTTGTTGAAACAACTTTTTTTGTATGGTATCATCTTAAAGGAACGAAAGAGGTGAACATAAATGGCAAACATTAAATCACAAATAAAAAGAATTAAGACCAATGAAAAAGCAAGATTAGCAAATGCTAGTTTCAAATCAAGTATGAGAACTGCTATTAAAGCTGTTGAAGCAGCAGTTAAAGCTAATGATAAAGAAAAAGCAAACTCTCTTTTAGTTGTTGCTTTCTCAAAAATTGATAAATCAGTATCTAGAGGCATCCAACATAAAAATACAGCTGCTAGACAAAAATCAAGACTTGCTTCATTAGTTGCAACTCTTTAATTTAAATTATTATTTAATCTAACTACCGATTGGTAGTTTTTTTATTCGCCTTTTTTTATCTTATCGAAATTAATTAAAAATAGTTCAAACGAAAAATATGGGTCTTTTTTTCCAGATTTTATATCATAATCTAAATTATATAAATATTCCATAACTCTTAATAATTGATCTTTTTTAATCAAAATTAAAGTTTTCGCGGTTTTCGTAATTCTAAATGGTTTTGTCTTTAATTGCTCAGCAATTTTATCATAAGACATATTTTGATTAAGTAAATAGCTCACTTCAATCATAAAACGAAATTGGCTTGCAATTAAAGCAATCAATCTAACTGGTTCTTCCTTATTTATCTTTAAATCATAATAAACCTTTAATGCTGTTGAAATGTCATTTTTTATCAAAGATTCAACGATTAAAAAAGCATTATCTTCAATTCTAGCGCTGACTAATAACTTAACATCATCGATATGAAGATCTTTTTTATATAATGATAATTTATTTGCCTCCGAAGTAAATTTAGAAACATCATCACCACATCGGTTTACAAGTTCATTTAGAGCATCTTGAGAAATATTAACACCCTTTTTGGTGAATATTGCCATGCCCATTCCTTTTAACATCTCTTCAGTAAGAGGATCTTGAGGAATAATCTTACCTTTATTTTTAATCATCTTAACTATTTCTGAACGATTATTTATTTCCCTAGCTTCTAAAAAGAAAATTAAATCCGTATATTCACTTGGATGATTTAAATAGCGATATAAAACCTCATAATCTTGATCTTTTTCAATTGAAGCTTTTTCTTTTTCGTTTGATAAATAATATGGTTCGCTCACCACGACTACTTTATGTGAAACAGTAAGTGGTAAACTCATCGCCGAAAAAATGATTTCTTGAATTGGGGTGATTCTTGAAGAAAATCTTTCAACATTAAAACCATCGTCTTCTAAACCATTAAGACAATTTTTAATAATTGTTTTTAAAGTCTTTTTAATAACTGGTAATTGATGTCCATAAATTAAATAAATCATATTATTATTATAAATCATTATCAAAATTATATAAATAATAAATTAATATTAATTGAAGTAGATTTATATTTAAAATTCAAATAAAAAGACGTAGATTAATATCATTACGCATTAATTCTACGTCTTAGAAATTATGATTTTATTATAAATTTTATCTTTGAGGAAGTGGTGGAGGTGGAGGTGGAGGTAATAATCCGCCTGAATATTCTAAAACCACTGTTTCTCCAGATAAGTATAAATAATATGTATCAAATCCGGCACTAACTTTAATTGCTAAATTGCCATTATAATAAGTAAATGCATAGTCATACGCATAATCAGAAACTAAGAATTGATAAGAGACAATACCGGTTATTTCATCGGTTGTTTTACTAACAGTTAACGTATAACCATCACTAGATACGTGCTCACCGACAAAAGCATCTAAAGAAACATCAAGTTTGCTTAAGTTGCTATAGTTTTCTCCATCGTTGCTATATGAAACTGCCTTAGCACTTCCTGTAGTAGTAAATGTTAAAACTCGTGTTGTTCCATCATCTGATGTAGCATTAACAATTGTGGTATCCCCTTCACTTGATAAATCAGTAATTGTATATTTAACAGCATCGATATATAAATCATCACCGCGTAATTCAATAGCGGTAGTGCCATCACCATAAACTCCACGATAATTAAATAGTTCTTCTCTAACATAATCGCTACCAAAAGCTGTCAAATGATAGTCTTCTTTATATAAGTAAATTATCATTCCTTCATATCCAAAAGCAATTGTTGGAATGTAAGAATAATAAGCTGCAGAATAAACAATGCCTAAAGAGAATTCCATTTCAACATCTTCCACTAAACCATTATTTTCATCATTAATAGTATCAGCATAGAAATGACCATCGCTAGTTAATTTGAATTTCTCTGGACCATATTTACCTTCTAAATAATAAGTTCCTACCATATCATCAAAAACAGATTTTAAAATATGGGTTTTATTAGCGACTAATTCTTCACCTTCATAAGCATATGATGTTACCATTCCTGCTAAATTGAATTCTAGTCTATATGGTAATTCTCCAACGTAGTAAACTAAACTAAAGCTATTAGTGAAAGAATAATCATCATAGTATGGTTTAATTTCATAATCATAGCTATTGCCATCAACAACAACTTTTTCAGCAGTAACAGTTAAATCTACCGGTCCTTGAGAAACATAGTCACTATAAATACTTGCAACAGAGCTTGTATAGAAATAGAAGCGCTCATACTTTGAACCAACCAATAAGAATGAGTTAATCGTTGTATCATAGATTTTAAACATCAATTCTTCACCAGCATAATCAAATGCTAAATATGGATATTTTTGATCTGGAGAATAAATTAAACTACCTTGTAATGTCGTACTATCTAATGTAACTTTTAATTCCATATCAATAGATAAAGTTCCAGTAGTTCCAATTTCATGATAGACGAATTCATTAGCGAATAATGATACAAATTGGTCCTTGTTCACATAATAATTAAATTCATCATTTTTATAAACTTTAATGGCAGTGTCTGTCTTTTCTGGAATGATAACATAAGTATCACTACCAACCACTGTCTTTAATGATTTTTTATGTTCAGCAAGAACATATTCAAATTCACTTTTTGCATCATTGATATTTAATTCATAAGTATAAGTAGCGTTAAAATCGTCATCAAATTCCACATTTTCGACAAAGTTAACACTATTTCCACGATATGAATAATCGCCCAATAATCCGAGAATAGAATTATAAGATGCTTCTTGTACTTCTTCACCGCGATATTCTTTAATACCAAATGGTGTAGCTTGTAAAGCGATAGTTTCTTCACCAAGTTTAAATTCTACATAAGCTCCTCGATAATCATTTTTTAATGTTATACGACTTTCAGTGATAGAAGAATCATAATTTAATAAATATTTATCTTCTTCATTCAAAGAAAGAGTTTTAATAGTACCATCCTCATAGAAATAACTATTTCTTAAAAAGCCGATTTCAGGATAAAAAGCTGTTTCTTCTTTTTCATCATACAAATAAAAACTGCTGGTTTCTGTTGATTTAATACGTAGATTATTGTATAGATAATTATCTTCATAGTCATATAAACCTATCTCTAATTGCAATTTTCCATTTTCAAGTTTGAAATATGACTTTGTATAATATATGTCACTTAATTGTGCATAGGTGTAATAAGTACCGGCATAAAAAACATCATAATATGGATTATACTCTGATGAAATTACCGTTAAAATATTATATGAATCGCCATAATAGTCATCATCAAAAGCATATCCACCATAAGCACCGCTGAGGGCAGTAATATCAGGCATGAATGTTCCAACTTCCTTATAATCTTTACCATCTTTTTGTTCTAAAACAAGAACTTTATTATCGTCTTGTGACAAAGAAATACGGTAATTATCATAACTAATAACAGGTAATTCATTTTCGTCATGTGTAAGATTTTTTGGTTTTAATGTAAGATTAACATTTCCTTCAACAACTAAAGAATCCTCTTTAACTGTTAAGGTTCCGGATTTTCCATAATAAGTACCTAAAATACCTTGATAATCATCTACAGTTAATTTTACAGTGTTATTAGTGTTATTACATGAAACTAATCCTATTGCTAGCAACGACACTAAAAATATAGACGCTTTTTTCATAAAAATTCCCTCCTTTTTTTATTTTTTTATAATTATATATGAATAAAACATCTTGAGCAAACATTTTTTTATTTAATATAAAATAATGAAAAAATTTGCAATATATTTAGCTAAAAATTTTATTAATGATATATTATACTTCCTTCAATGTCTGTTCTTCTAATTTTAATGTTTAACGCTTTTAAATTTTTAATGACTTCGCTATGAGGATGATGATAAATATTATTTACTCCAACTGATATAATCGCTTCTTTAGGAGCGATATGTTTTAAAAATGTATATGACGATGATGTATTTGAGCCATGATGACCAAGCTTAATAATATCGGCTCTTAAAGAGGGAAAACGTTCAATAATTTTATCTTCAATCTCTTTAGGAGCGTCACCCATAAATAAAAAGATCATATCGATAAACTTTAAATATATAACTGAAGAATTAATATTATCTTCATCTCCTATTTGAAATTGATTTAAATTAAAAAATGTTAAATCGCCAACTTTTACCTCATAAAATGTTGAACCATAAATAATGTTATCGATATCAATATTATTTTTTAACGTCGTTAAAGCTCCATTATGATCATAATCATTATGAGAAATAAATACTTGATTAATTCTCGTTATGTGATGTTTATTAAAATAAGGTATTAAAACTTTTAAGGCGATGTCTTTATATAATGAACCACCTGTATCAATTAAAATATTATCATCATGATTATGAATCAAGATACAATCGCCCTGGCCAACATTGATAAAACAAATATATGAAGTAATTTTAGCACTTAATGGCAAAGAACAAATAATGATACATGATGAAAATACTATTGCCATAATCTTTGAAATTCTTTTTAAAGAAAGCTCAAGAAAATAAATTATGAAGAAAAATAAAAAACATAATATTATGCCTAAAATGATATTTAAATTATCAAAATATAAAATCGATTTGATATTAGCGAATAATTTAATCATATTAAGTATCAATTTACTAAGCGGATTTAAAATAAAGGCAATCGGCTTGATAAATAAAAAGATGATACTTAATAAATAAATAAGTTGCGTTAAAAAATAAAAAATAAAGAAATAAATTATTGATAAATAATTATATTGATTATTGAAGATGATATGCGGTATAGTCATCATCATTTGAATAAGAATTACTTTAACAATTTTTTTCACATTCTTA
This sequence comes from uncultured Bacillota bacterium, assembly GCA_902493275.1. Classification (GTDB taxonomy): domain Bacteria; phylum Bacillota_I; class Bacilli_A; order RFN20; family CAG-449; genus CAG-449. The sequence continues at coordinate 32,820 of CABUOQ010000016.1, forward strand.
TTTAACATGTTACTTGCATTATTTATATATGCGATAAAATGTGAAAAAACAAAAACGTAAATAAAAGAAATCGAAAATAAATAATTTGATGACACTAATAAAATTACACTAATAATCATATATAAAAGAAGATCTTTATCAATCCGATTATTTAAAAGTTTATAATTAATAAAAAAAATTAAACTTTTAATAAGCGATAATTTAAAATTTGCAAATATAATTAAAGGAAAAACTAAGATCTGAGAAAATAATAGCCACTTTTTAGAGGCCGTAATATTTCTCACTACCAGATAATAAATATTTAAGTACAGAACAAAATGAATCGAAGTTGCTGAAAATAAACTATATAAGTTTAAAGATGTCAAATCATTTCTTAGTTCTTCATCAAACTCATTAAATATCAACCCTCGATATATTTTTTGAGCATCATCATCTAATTTTTCGATGATATTTTCCTTAATTATTTTATTTTTAATTAACGATTCATAACGGATGTAACATTTATTAACGACTATTTGTGAATCAATATTTTTTTCTTTTAAGTATTGTTTAAATGAAAATTCTCCTTCTAAAGAAGTATCAACAATCTCTTTTTCATAGCCATGAATTTCTAACACATCATAAATGTCATATTTATTTTGATTTAAGTAAACATAATATCTTTTACCATGAGAAGCATATAAAAAATAATTATCCTTGCTTTGAATTACCATTCCCACGAATGAGGTGTTTTTTGGGAAAGATATCGCGTTATTAAGAATAATTAAACTACTTCCTAGAATTAAAAATAAAAGACAAAACTTCTTTTTTTGAAACAACAATGATAGTGATAATAAGAAAAATATCACTAAAAATAAATGATATTTAAGTCCTATAATCATCAAGATAATTCCAATTACAGCATAAAGAAGCATGTCTTTCATCTTATAGTTATTTTAATGTAATATAGTCTCTTATTCTTTCATATGTCGCCCTACCGATACCTGTAACATTCATCACATCTTCTAAGGCTTTATATGGTCCGTTTTCTTCTCGATATAAAACTATCTTTTCACCAAGAGCAAATGAAATATAATTGAGCGATGAAAGCTGGGTTGCATTAGCGGAATTAATATTTATTTTTTCAACTGGAGAGGTAATTTCACATTGATTTGAATAAGTAGATAACGCTGGAACATAAAAATAATTTCTACTTTCAATTTCAATATCCAAATTGACCGCGTTTACATCAGCGCTTTCAAGTAATCCACCTGCAGTTGTGACTAAATCCCCTAAAGTTTCATCTATTTCCATCTTATAAATACCTGGAAGAGCAATTTCACCTTCGATAGTCACTGATATTTTATTTGTTGAATCAACAAGTGAAACTGTATCTGGAGCCCGTTTTTCAATTTTCGGATCTAGTTGTTCAAAAATAAATATTGCAGCAAAGACACAAACTAATGAAATGATAATAAATTTAAACATTGTTTTTCCCCTTTCATTATTTAAATAAAGATTTAATTTTCCATTTTAAAAAATTAATCGAAAAATTATTATTATTCGCGAATTTTTATTGTAAATGACTAGAATTTAACTTATATTATAAGAGCGACTTATTCTTAGATTGACAAATCTCCAATGTCTTTCCCAGATTAAGTTAAGTTAATATAGGAGGGAACGTTCATGGCATTAACCAAAGAACAAAAAGCTGAAATCGTCGCTAAATATGGCGAAAATGAAAAGGACACAGGATCTACAAAAGTTCAAATTGCAATTTTAACAAAGAGAATTTCAAATTTAACTGAACACCTAAAAGTCCATAAGCAAGATGCTCACACCAGAAGAGGACTTTCAATTCTCATTGGTAAAAGAAGAGGACTTCTTGATTATTTAGCCGCTAATGACTACGATTCATATAAAGCATTAATCAGCGATTTAGGTATTAGAAAGTAATTAAAGAAACAGGTGTAAACCTGTTTTTTTATGTCTTTTCTATATTGATAAGTATTTTATTTATAATAAAAAAAGTATATACTAATCCTATGCATATAATATTCTTTAAAAGATTATGTGCTTTAAAAATTTTAACCATGGATGAAACTTTAAGAAAAGAAAAACTATATTCTAGAATTCTTGAGGTCGATTTATTACGAGGAATCGCTCTTTTTTTCATGATTTTTGATCATATTGCTTATGATTTATTTATGACATTGCCAATGATTTTTAAAGGCTATAATGAACCCGGAACTTGGACTAATTCATTATCTTCTTTTGCCTTCAACTATTGGAATTGGAACGTTAGAATAGTAGTAAGATATTTTATAGTTTTCATATTTTTAAGTTTAACGGGTATTTGTTGTTCTTTTTCCCATAGTAATATTAAGCGGGGACTAAAATTATTTGGTGTAGCCTGTATTGTCAGCTTGGTCACCTTTATTATGGGTTTAATTATTTCTGATATTAACGTAACTATTTTATTTGGTTTATTGCAATGTGTCAGCTTGAGCTTAATCATGATAGGTCTATTAGAAAAATTAGCATCTAATAAATGGGTTTATTTAGCTATTGGATTAGTATTTATGGGAATTGGCATTTTTATGAATATTCAATACAATTACTCTTTTGAATATAAAGATCATAATATCTTTTTACTTTTACTTATGCAAATCGTCGGAATAGGAAATGTCGGCGGTGATTCTTTTCCATTATTTCTTAATGGCGGACAAATTTTTATAGGTGTATTTTTAGGAAAACTACTATATCCTACAAGAAAATCAATATTCAATAAGTCATATTCAAACAATATGGTCACCTTTATGGGACGACATAGTTTGATAATTTATATCGCTCATCAAGTTCTTATTGTTTTATTACTTTCGATAGTATTATTAATATGCGGTTATAAACTCGCTTTATAGGAGATTGACATGCCAACTTTATATGAATCAATATTAAAATTTGAAAACTCATCACTTTCTGCTTTATATTATGAAAATAAGACCATAACTTATAAAAAGTTAATCGAAAATATAAAAAAACTTGTTTCCTATCTTCGTGATAAAGGCATAAAATCAGGAGATGTTGTAACTACGGTTTTACCTAATCTTCCAATTACTATCTATCTTTTTTATGCTTTAAACGCTATTGGGGCTATTCAAAATATAATATATCCTCTTACTCCAATTGATCAAATTATGGATTCATTAAAAAGAACTTCATCAAATCATTGCATCATGCTATTAACTGAATTTGAAAGTCATAAAGATTTATTTATCAACGCAAAGACTAATTTTTACTTTGTAAATCCGATGCATGATAATTCTTTTATTCTTCGTCATCTAATATTTTTTAAATATAAGGCTCCAAAAAATTATCCTAATTTATTTTTAATCGACAAATTCCGTTCATATCAACCTGCCACTGATATTAAAAATCACGATCCTTCCTTAGGCAGTATCTATCTTCATTCTGGAGGCACAACTTCAACTCCAAAGATTATCGTTTTAAGTGATGATTCAATAAATAATTTAGCGATGAAAGTTGATGGAATAATCAATCATCCACTACAAGGCAAATCAATGCTTGCAGTTTTACCTACTTTTCATGGATTTGGCTTAGGTATGGGAATTCACGCACCATTAGCTAATGGTGCATCTAGCGCTTTAATGATGCGTTTTAATAGCCAAAAAGTTATCAAATGGATTAATCAAGGCAAAATAAATTTTATTATTGGTGTTCCTGAATTATATCGTAAGTTAATGAATGACCCTGGTTTTATTAACAGCAAATTAACCAATCTTGAATATAGCTTTGTCGGTGGAGATAATGTGCATCAATCACTCATCGATAATTTTAATCAATTGATGATTGAACACCAATCAACTAATAGACTTTTAGAAGGATATGGTTTAACTGAAACAGTCACCGTATGCACTGTTAATACTAAAGAACATTTTAAAAAAGCATCAGTTGGTCAACCATTAAGAGATATCGAACTTAGAATTTATGATGATAATATGAATCTTCTTAAAAATGGTGAAGTTGGTGAAGTTTATATAAGTGGCAATACTCTTATGAATTCATATCTCGATGATGAAGTATCAACTAATAATACTAAAATTAATATTGACAATCGAATTTTTATTAAAACAGGCGATTTAGGATATCTAGATGATGATGGATTCTTGTTTTTAAAAGGACGAAAAAAAAGAATGTTTATCATCTCTGGATTTAATGTTTATCCAGGTGAAGTTGAAAAAATTGTAACCGAAATAGATGGTGTTCAAAGTGCCTCTTTAGAATGTTTCGAAACTCCAAAGATTCATCTTAATCTATATATTATAAAAAATCGCAATTATAATAAAAGTGAACAAGAATTATCTTCAATAATCACTCAAACCTTAAAGAATAAACTTCTAAAATATTCACTTCCTAGCAAAATAATCTTCTTAGATGAATTTCCAAAAACTAAAGTTGGAAAAATCGATCATAAGAAGTTTGTCGACGATAAATAAATTATTTTAACGCCTTTATAAATTCGCTATAATATAAATATGAGACGAGTTCTATTATCTAATTCACACGGAGATGTAAAAAATAAATATGTCGGCTATTCTTTTCTCTTTTTAATATTTGGCCCACTTTATTTACTTTTTAAAACGAGATTTTTTTCAGCGATAATCTTATTAATTATTTATTATTATCTATTACCTATTCCCGGAATGGAATTTATCGTTTCTCTGATTGATGATAAATATCTATTCTTTAAAGAGTTTTTAATGTTTTTCCGTGGTGATATAACTAGATATATCGGTCTCAGCGTAATCATATTATTTCAAATTGTCTCCAGTTTTTTTATAGAAGGAATCCTCACAAGAAAATATATAAAAAGGAAGAAAATGTTACCTGTAACTGAAGACGATGCCCGTTTATTAATCTCCGTTCATGCTGCAAATAGAAAGATTCTTCTAGCTAGTTCAACTTATGAAAAATCAAACGACGATGAAATTATGTATCGAAAAAAAGTAGATGTTCCTTATATCATTGATTCCAGCAATAACACTAAAGTTGAAAAATATAAAGAAATCGAAAAAAGAAAAAAAATCGATGAGTTAAATGATATATATCGTCTTGGTCAAATAACTCGCGAAGAATACGAGATTCGCCGCGCACGAATTGTAAATACTTATAAATGAGGTGATTAAAATGACTCCAACCATTGCAAAAATTATTTTATATGTTACTTTAGCTATTGAATTGATAACGTTTTTAGTTTTATATCGTTTAAAAAAAGATAATCGATATTCTCCATATTATTATGTTTTATCCACGATTATAATTTTATGTTTATTAATATCTTTAAGTCTCGATAGCGGATTATTTAAAACTGACCATGATAGCAATTATTATCTTATTGAGTTTGGCATATATCAATCCGCTGTTATATTGGGATATTTATTAACTCTACTAGTAAGAATTATCATAAAAAAAAGAAAATCCGCTCAAGAACTATAAGCTAAAAAAACTATTAAAAAACGAACTTTAAATTAGTTCGTTTTTTTATACGGATAATTTTATCTAATTCATTTAAAACGCTACTTTAATTTATACCACTTATCCTCTATCAGCATTTCGATGGATAATATATCTAATTGTATTCTTAATGGTTCAAAGCCATTTTTCCTTTTAGTCAATTTTGAAAGTTCTATTAAACTTATAAATTCTCTAGTTTTATAATAATATATCTTTATGTAATTTCCTGATAATTTTTGGATATAAGAACTTTGAATATGTAATTTTGGCTTCGTTTTCAAAGACCAATTTAAATCTCAATTTACAACTAATAAGATTTTGATCTTTTAAATCATTATATAATCCATGAGGAATAATAAAAATTAAATCATCGTTTTCAGTTATAACATCTGTTACTCGTGCATCATGAAGATTTATATCTGCTATATTCTTGATAAATTCCATAATGGTTATTTTCTATAATTCACTATTTAATGAATAACCCTCTATTTTATTTCTTTAAAATATACCGCCATTCCCTTAGCAACTGAAGCTAAAGGATCTGGAGCAATTCTAATAGCAATATTTATTTTACTTTCAATATATTCACGCATACCCGCTAAAAGTGCAGTACCTCCAGAAATAATTACCCCATTATCTTGAATATCACTTGCTAATTCTGGTGGAATTAAAATAAGGGCATCATTTATTGAATCAATCAATTGCTCTGCTAGAGGAATTAAAATATTTTTTACTTCGGCAGTTGAAATATTAACATTATGCGGTAGAGAGGTTAATATGTCTCGTCCAGAAACTTCAAGCAAACGATTTTCAGGAGTTAATTCAACTGAACCAATCTTCATTTTGATAAATTCAGCGGTTTTAATTCCCACTAATAAGTGTCTTTGCTTTCTTAAGTATCTTAAAATCACTTCATCAATTAATTGACCACAGAAAATTGATGGACGAGAAATTATTTCTTGTTTACCAGATAAGACGACGATATTTGTACTTCCAGCACCTAAATTAACATGCATCGTCCCGCGATTATCTTTAAAAGATACACCTGCACCCAAAGAAGCTAATATTGCTTGATTTTCAAAAGTGACATCATCACAGCCTAATCGACTTGCGATTTCAATGTATGACTTCTTTTCGATAGGTGTTATATCTGATGGATGTGAAAATAAGATTCGATAATTCTTTAAAGATTTTATATTTGCACGGTTTAATGCTTCTTTCAAAAATAAAACACATGGATTTAACCTTGCTGGAACCCCACGTTTTATCGGCTTGATTACATCGATATTGTCTGGAGATTTTCCTAACATTTTACTAGCTAAATATCCAATATCCAAAACTTTACCAGTTTTAATATCCAAAGAAATAATAGTAGATTCAGAAAAAACTATTCCTCTACCTTCAACATAAATAAATGTATTTGCTGTTCCAAAATCAATTCCAATTAACTTTTTCATCTTATATAAATCATAGCAAAATTAATCGATAAATTCTATATATAAATTAAATCTAAATTTAAAAGACGATTACTTGGTCATTTTTTGAGATAATTTAATTAAAATTAGTAGTATTATTTTTACAAAGTGCTTAAAATAAGTAATTGTACAAGGAGAAAAAAAGAATGTCAAAAAAAATATTTTCGTTAGACTTCGAAGGTAAAAAATTGAT
>CABUOQ010000017.1 GCA_902493275.1 uncultured Bacillota bacterium
TTATATATGACTTTGTATGCTTAATCATTCTCTTTTCTCCCTTTTATATAGTCTTAAACTTTTAACATAATCATCATACAATATCACAATCTATTTTGGTATTTATAAGTAGTATTAATTTTAAAGTAAAAAAGAGAATTAATATCTCTTTTTGTTAATCTTCGATAATGAAATTATTGTTTATTAAAAGATAATAATAACTTACATAGGTAGATATGGTCCAAATTGAACCACCACCAATATGATATTTATCAATTAAAGATAGTTTTTCTTCAATTGAATAAGGGTCATCAAAGTGCACTTCGTGCATGACATCTGCCTTTTTATATTTAAAAGATGGTGTTCTGGACTTAGCGGAGTGTTTGATTTCAGCATGATTATCGTAGGCGATAGGAATAGCGCGTGGATTAGTGATAGATGTAGCTTTTTGTCCTTCTTTATAGGGGATAATAAAATCATAGCCATAGTTTGGAATTCCCATTAAGATCTTTTTAGGTTCGATTCTCGTAGTAGCGTATTTTATGACTTTTTCAACTTCATCATAAGGCGCTACAGCCATCGCAGGACCAAAAGTATATCCCCATTCATAAGTCATGATAATTACGTTATCCACTAGTTGACCAAGACTTTTATAATCATGCGCTTCATATAGTAATCCTTTTTGATCATCTTTATATTTAGGCGCTAAAGAAATCGAAAGATAAATTCTTTTGCTATGAAAATAATCATGCGCTTTGCGGATGAAATTTATGAAGGCATCTTTATCGCCTTGATTAACATATTCGAAGTCAATATTTAATCCATAATATCCTTTATCTTTAATCACTTGATATATATTTTCAAATAGACGATTGATAATTATATCATCATTAATAACTGAATTAGCAATTTGAGGTGAAAATCCGCCACTTGATTTTGAATTAGTAATCACCATGATAGGATGAACTTTATATTGATAACAAAGATTGATAAATTCTTGATCATTGATATTATTTAATGTGCCATTTTCATTTACGCTGTAAGAGAAAATCGATAAATGAGATAGATAAGGTAATGCCTTCTTAACATTATCTTTATTACTTCCGGGATAACAATATCCGTTGAATTTTGCTTTAGTCTTATTCCCACCATTATAGACTATCAAAATTTTTTGATTTGGATAAATTATATCACTAAGATTTGGATTAGCTTTTTTTAATGATGAAAGAGTGACATTATATTTATTAGCAATGCTTGATAAAGTATCTCCTTCTTTAACTGTGTAATAGGTGTTTTCATTATTAATTAATAAGCATTGATTAATAACTAAATCATTAGGATTGATTAAAGAATTATCTTTGGCAATTTGTTCTTCTTTAATATTATAGTTTGCGGCAATTTTAGATAAAGTATCGCCATTTTTTACAAAGTGAAAAAACATGATAAAAATCCTCCATTATAAATATATTCATCTAAGTTTAAAATAATGTTTATTTTTATAAAAATATGCGCTAGTATTTATTTAGACTAAGTCTAGACAGTTCATGAACCATCCTGTCTTTAAATAAAACTAGGACATTTTTTTATTTGTTTACTAGTCAGATGGGTCAAATTTGACTTTTTTTATTTTGGAGGTATTTATGAAATCGAAAGTTAAACGTATGACCTTTTCGGCTATGATTGCGGCGGTTTATTTTGTATGTTGTTTTTTTGAACAGCAATTTGCATCTGGAGTCATTCAATGCCGTTTATCAGAAGGTTTTTGTCTTTTGCCGGTTTTCTTTTTTGAAGCTGTTCCTGGTGTAGTTATTGGTTGTTTAATTTATAATATATTCTTCGGAGCAGGAATTTATGATATAGTATTTGGAACTTTAGCTACATTTTTAGCTTCGCTTGGTACTTATTTTATTGGGCGAGTTATAAAAAAGGATTATTTAAGAATAATTTTAGGTGGAATACCACCAGTTATTATGAATGCGCTTATTATTCCAGGAGTGTTATTATTATCTGGATTTGATAATGGAACTTCATATTGGTATATGTTTATGTGTATTGGCATTGGTGAATTTTTAGCGGTATATGTCGTTGGAAGTATAATTTATTTTCCTTTAAAGCTTCTTTTTACAAAAACTAGAATGATTTAAGCCAATTAAAAGTATAAATATATTGATAAATGCAAAAAATAGCACTTGAATCTTGACAGTGCTAAAACGTATGCTATACTATTCTTAGCACTTGGAATGTTAGAGTGCTAAAAAGGAGGCATTTATGGATGATAAAGTAACAGAAAAACTTGCTCTATCGATAAATAAGGCGATGGAAATTGCTAAGGACAATAAAAGTCCTGATATCGATGTTCCACATTTATTGAAGGCCATTATTGATGATGATAATTCGATTTTTTGTAATATTTGCTTAAAAGAAAATATAAATATTAAAGAAATTAAAGACATTATCAATGATGCAATTAGAAATAAAGTTAAGTCTTCTTCTAACAATGAGCCGTTTGCTACTACAGATTTTAATTATTTAATTTCTAATGCAGATAAATATAAAAAGGAATTTCATGACCAATATTTAAGTATAGAACACGTTTTATTGTCAATGTTTGATAATAAACATTCAATTTTTATAAAATTAAAGAAGGTTAATAACTTTAATAAACAAAATTTCGCAGAGGCAATAAATCTTATTCGTGGAGGTAACACGATTAATGATGCTAATCCAGAAGAAAAATACGAAGTCTTGAAAAAGTATGGACGTGACTTGATTGATGAAGTTGCTAAGGGTAAGATTGATCCAGTGATTGGACGTGATGAAGAGATTCGTCGTGTAATTCAAATATTGTCGCGAAAATCAAAAAATAATCCAGTTTTAATCGGTGAACCAGGTGTAGGTAAAACCGCGATTGTTGAGGGCTTAGCTTGGCGAATTTTTAAAGGAGACGTTCCATTTTCTTTGAAGAATAAGACGATTTTTGAATTGGATTTAGGCTCATTGATTGCTGGAGCTAAATATCGTGGTGAATTTGAAGAAAGATTAAAAGCAACTTTAAATGAAATTACTAAATCTAATGGACAAATTATCATGTTTATCGATGAGATTCACACTTTGATTGGCGCGGGTAAAACTGATGGAGCGATGGATGCGGCTAATTTATTAAAGCCAATGCTAGCTCGTGGTGAAATTCATTGTATTGGAGCCACAACATTAGATGAATATCGTAAATATATTGAAAAAGATCCAGCATTTGAACGTCGTATGCAAAAAGTGATGGTCAATGAATCATCATTAGATGATACGATTTCAATTTTAAGAGGATTAAAAGAAAGATATGAAACTCATCATGGGGTTCAAATTCTAGATGAAGCTCTTGTTTCAGCGGCGGTTTTGTCAAGCAGATATATTTCTGATCGTTATTTGCCAGATAAGGCAATCGACTTAGTCGATGAAGCATGCGCGGCGGTTAGAATGCAAATTGATTCTATGCCAATTGAATTAGATGAAATTAATCGTCAAATTTCGCAATTAGAAATTGAAAAAGTATCGCTTAATAAAGAAGATACAGAATACGCTAAAAATACGTTAAGTCAAATCGAAAAACAATTAGCTAATTTAAAGTCACAACAAGCTGAATATAAGGCTAAATGGCTAAAAGAGAAAGATGAATTAAATAAATCTAAACAAGTTAAAGCAGATTTAGAAAGAGCAAAGTTAGAATTAGAAAAGGCTTTACAAAACGCTAATTATGAGACAGCTGCTCGTTTACAATATCAAACGATTCCTGATTTAGAAAAACAGATCAAAGCCTTTGAAAAAAAAGAAACGGATAACAGAATGCTTGATGAAGTTGTAAAACAAGATGATATCGCTTCTGTAGTTGCAAAATGGACTGGTATACCAGTAAATAGATTGAAGTCGAGTGAATCTAATAAACTATTGACGTTAAAAAGCAATTTACAAAAACGAGTCATTGGTCAAGATGAGGCGCTAGATAAAGTTAGCAATGCGATTATTCGTTCTAGAGCTGGTGTCAATGATGAAAATCGTCCATTAGGAAGTTTCTTATTTTTAGGACCAACAGGTGTTGGTAAGACAGAAGTGGCTAAATCACTAGCGTTAAATTTATTCGATTCAGAAACTCAAATGGTGAGAATCGATATGTCGGAGTATATGGAAAAATTTTCCGTCTCTCGTCTTGTAGGTGCTCCACCAGGATATGTCGGATATGAAGAAGGTGGCCAACTCACTGAAGCAGTAAGGAGAAAACCTTATTCAATCGTTCTTCTTGATGAAATTGAAAAAGCTCATCCAGATGTGTTTAATATCTTATTGCAAGTCTTAGATGATGGAAGATTGACAGATTCTCAAGGACGAGTAATCGATTTCAAAAATACCATTTTAATTATGACTAGCAATATTGGCTCTAATCTATTGCTAGATAGTAATGATGATAAAACTCAACAAGCTGTTCGTGAAGAACTTAAAAATTACTTTAAACCAGAATTTATCAATAGAATTGATGATATTGTTTTCTTTAATTCATTAGATGAATCAATGATTGGTAAAATTGCTGATAAGTTTATTAATGAGTTAAAAGAGCGTTTAGTTAAAAAAGAGATTGAATTAGAAATCACTCCAAATGCTTTAAAGGAAATAGCAACAAATGGCTATAGTAAAGAATTTGGAGCGCGACCATTAAAACGATACATTCAAAATAATATTGAAAATCCAATCGCTTATTTAATAATTTCATCAAAAGTTAAAGCCAAAGATAAGATTATAATTGATTTTGATGGAGATAAATTTACCTTTAATAAGTAATTGACTTAAATAAAAAGATGTGGCTTAATTGCTACATCTTTTTGTATTAAATTATAATTAAGAAATATCTATTTTTATTTTTGCTTCAATAGTAGAGGTATCTATAACTTCTATTTCATATCCTATAGAAGTTCCGTCATTAAATTTATTTTCATTTATGAAAAAATTCATGTGAGAATTAAATTTATGATGCTTTTCCCATAGAGTATTTTCATAATCTAATTGACCATTAATAGTGTTATTCTGTCCTTGATCAAGAAGATGAAGTAAACGAAATTTCTTATTGTAGGGTGCATTAAGATAAGAATTACAAATAGAATTTGAAGCTCCGATATAATAAGTATATTCATCGTCTTCATTGATGAAATCAGTATAATATAACGGTTGATATTTACCGACGATATTTTCTTCTAGGCATACTATTCTAGCATCGACATGATATATTCTTAGACCGGATTTTTGAAACATATAATCATTTTCATATCGATGAATGGAATCCAAATAATTTAAATTTTGAGGAGTGTAATATTCTATTAAGATATATTCATCAAACATGGAGCCATTCCAGCCCTTTTTTAATAAAATGGCTTCTGGATAATTTGCTGATGTTTTTAAATTTATTATGCATGATGAGGTGATGACAATAGGCTTTATCCAACCTAATAGGACTTTTGAAAAGACGTTATGATCACCGATATTATAGGCTTGCATATCGATGACTCCAGATGGATTCCAAACATCATTATCATCATAACTATAATAATCGTCTAAACCTAATAAATGACCAGTTTCATGAATAAATGTATGACTATCCAAAGAGTATTCATCATAGCCATCGCTGTACTTATTATTGATAAATTGATAACTGCTCCACATAAAGTTGTTAATTAGTGTTTTATCACTTTTCTTTTTAGAAATATAATAATCACTCCAAGCCCAAAATGCGCCAGTGGCATTTTCAGCATAATCATTGGAATAGATTAAAATTGTATTATCGATAAATTTATCGTGATTTAAATCAAATGCGCTCCTTTGCGCTTCTGAGAGAAAGTTCTTAGTTGTTAATATTTCTTCAATAATCGCAAAAGCAGCACTTTGCCCTTTAATATTTAAACTAATTGAGGAATATTTTGATTCAAAAGGGGTAAATATTTCACCATCTAAAGTTAATTGACCATAACTAGATTTATAAAAAAAAGATTTGACAGATTCATAGCAGTTTTGAGGATTATTAGAAAAAAATACTTCTTGAAGATTATCAATCATCTCCGATGTAAATTTAGGGCCATCGCTTAATTGAATAGGAATAATCAATAATTGCTGATTTCCTAAACTTTGACTTGAATGCCAATTTATCTGTTTATTAATATCTTTTAAATTATAGCGTAGCTCTTGAGGAACATAATAGAATTCATTGATAATCGCGTTATTTGAATCAGGATAAAATTCAAAACTGGATGAATGTTTTAATGGTCCATTGGAGCAGCTAATAAATAAACTAGCTAAGAAAAGATAGAATATTATTCGTTTATTATTATTCATCTGGCCATATCCTCATTGGCGTATTATCTTCTCGCAAAGAATTAAACCACGATGATTCGCGCAAGATGGTGTTATTATTAGAACATGAAATATTTACAACTTTACCATAAGAAGAGATAATGATATTCCCATTCAGTGATTGATATTTGACAATGCTATTAGGATCATTATTAATTACGGTGGTGACAAAGACTTTATCTGTCCATTTGCTTATGCGATTTATGAAATCCTGTGAAGGAAATTGATTATCGAGGTTTTTAGTGTATTCATCTGAACCTGCACAACAACAAACTGCACAAATTTGAGGCTGAATGACATTTAATAAACAATCGTTTGAAGAAGTAGGTGAACCATGATGACCACCTTTATATAATTTAACTTTTGGAAGAGTATTCATTTCAACAAGATACTCTTCACCAGCTTTTTCTAAATCGCCAGTTAAGATGTAATTATTAGTGTTATCTTCATTTGTTTGCGAAAACATGACACATACGGAGTAATTATTTTCATCATTGCTTTTGTTATAATAAAAATAATTATCTAAAATGGTCATGGATATTGTCGAAGTTAAAGTATATGTGGTTTTAGCCACTTTATCGGCGGTAAAAATGCTCTCTGCTTTGATGTTGGTATCACGAGCTTGCTTATAATTTTCATATAAAGCGGAAGTGACATCGGTTTTTGAAAATTCGATTAAATTATCAATCTGGTAATAATAAAATATTCCAGTTCTTTCTACGCTTTCACCTTTAAAATTTGTAGGAGTTTTATTATCTTTATTTTTCTTGTTACCGACAAATCCAGCGATATGATCTTGATGAGCATGAGTGGAAATAACATATTCGAGTTTGCCATCACTACAATATTGATTGACATATGATTGGATGGTTTCTGCTGATCCGCTTCTAGAACCCGCGTCAATTAAAATATCTAATTCACCCGCTTTTATATAAGTGCAATCGCCAGTAAATTGATTTCCTAACTCTAAAAAGTGAAATTGTAAATCGCCATCAATAATATTCTCATCGGAGTGACTTTCATCTGAAGAAATACTGCTACTAGAACTCGATGAATTAAAGTTAAATAAAGAACTCAAACTAATTGAGTCACATGAAGTTAATCCAAGTAATAAAATAAATGAGAATAATAATTTTTTGTCTTTCATTTGTGTCACCTTTGTATTCATTCAAAATGATTATATTTTAAAATTAATCTTAAAAAAAGGATAATAGATGTTTTTTTTGTTTTCGAATATATTCGACAAAAAAACTTCCATTAAATATTAGAATAGAAAATATGTTTATCATATGCTATTATCTTAATGGTGATTAAAATGAATAATATGAAATTAAAAATTGGATGTCATTTATCCTCAAGCAATGGATATTTGGCAATGGCAAAACAAATTATGGAATTGGATGGTAATACTTTTCAATTTTTTACAAGAAATCCTCGTGGAGGACAGGCAAAACCATTAGACTTTGAAGACATGAAACAATTTAATCAATTTGCTAAAGAAAATGGAATTGATTATATTGTTGCTCATGCACCATATACTTTGAATCTTTGCTCTGGTGATGCGGGAATAAGAAATTTTGCAGAGAGCGTTTTTAAAGATGATTTAGCTCGTCTTGAATATATCGATAAAGTCTATTATAATTTTCATCCCGGAAGCCATGTAAATCAAGGTGTCGAAGTGGGTATAAAATATATCATAGAAGCATTAAATCGAATTATATATCCGGAGATGAAAACTACGATTCTTCTTGAAACTATGGCTGGTAAAGGCAGTGAAATAGGTCGTACATTTGAAGAAATTAAAGAAATTATTGATGGTGTTAAACTGAATGAACATTTAGGTGTTTGTCTAGATACATGCCATGTCTCTGATGGGGGATATGATATTGTTAATAATCTCGATGAAGTTTTAAAAGAATTTGACCGCGTCATCGGCTTATCTAGATTAAAAGCTATTCATATCAATGATTCGATGAATCCATGTGGCGCTCATAAAGATCGTCATCAAAAAATAGGACAAGGGACATTAGGACTAGAGACATTTATAAATATCATTAATGACCCAAGATTAAAAGATTTACCATTTATTTTAGAGACACCAAATGAATTAGATGGATATAAAAAAGAAATTGATTTATTAAGAGGTTATTATAAAGGTTAAAATGCAACGTTATTTTATCGATTCCAATAAAAAAGATATTGTTTTAAATGATGAGCAGATTCATCACATCAGCAAAGTGATGAGGATGAAACAAAATGATCAAATAGAAATTATCTTTCAAGAAAAAGGATATATTTATAAAATTGATTCGTTAAATCCCTTTGCAATCAGCTATATTGAAGATATCAAAAATAATAGTGAGTTAAATGTCGATATCACATTATTATATTGTTTGCCAAAAGGTGACAAGTTAGATTTAGTAATTCAAAAAGCAACCGAGATTGGAGCAAAAGAAATTATTTTAGTGCAATCATCTCGTTGCGTAAGCAAATATACTGAAGAAGACTTTAAAAGAAAAAAAACGCGATTTAATAAAATCGCTTTAGAAGCAAGCGAGCAATCACATCGTTTTATGGTGCCGAAAATCGAGAAGATGATAAATTTTAAAGATTTAAATAAACTTAATTTTGATTATGGTTATATCGCTTATGAAAATGAAGATAAGGCAACGTTTAATGATGATTTAAAAAATATAAATAAAGGGCAGAGCATAGGTATCTTAATTGGATGTGAAGGTGGATTTTCACCTGAAGAAGTTAAATATGCAAATGAATGTAATTTTAAAAGCATCAGTTTAGGAAAAAGAATTTTACGAAGTGAAACAGCTTGTATTTATGCTTTAAGTGTTCTTTGTTATAATCTTGAGGACAGATAAAATGAAAAAGTATCAAATTATTACTCTAGGATGTAAAGTTAATGCTTATGAAAGTCAAGCGTTAAAGGAGATATTAAATCAAGATGGATATGAAGAAAGTTCTTTGAACCCAGATTTAATCGTGGTTAATACGTGTGCAGTCACTCAGATGGCAGAACATAAATCACGTCAAAAAGTATCCTCTTTATCGAAAAAATATCCTCAAAGCATAATTGTTGTATGCGGTTGTTCTTCGCAACTACATGCTTTAAAGTTTAAAGATATTGATGGAGTCAATATCATAATGGGAAATAATAATCATCAAGATATTCTTAAACTGATAAAACGATATGAAGATAACAAATTACAAATAATTGAAGTTGATGCGGATAAAGTAAGAAAGAGAACTTATCAAAACTTAAAGATAACTAGCTTTGATGAAAAAGTTAGAGCGTTTGTCAAAATAGGTGATGGATGTAATAATTTCTGCTCATATTGCACGATACCATTAATTAGAGGTAATCTTCGTTCTCGTGATAAAGATGAGATACTTTGTGAAATTAAGGCTCTTGTTAATAATGGCTATCAAGAGATTGTCATCACGGGTATTGATTCAGCAAGCTATGGTCTTGAATTAGATAATTATTCTTTTGATGATCTTTTAGAGGATATTTTAAAGATTGAAGGTTTAAAAAGACTTAGAATATCTTCAATAGAAGCTAGTAATATTACTGATCGTTTTATCGAAATGTTAAAAACTTCAAAAATTATCGCTCCTCATCTTCATATTCCTTTGCAATCTGGATGTGATGAGACTCTAAAAAGAATGAGAAGAAAATATACTTGCGACGAGTTTTATGAAAAAATATGTAAAATAAAACAAAGTCTTCCTGATATTGCTTTAGCTTGTGATGTGATTGTCGGTTTTCCAGGAGAAAGTGAAGAAGAATTTAATAAAACATATGAATTTATTAAAAAATGTGGATTTGCTTTTTTACATGTCTTCCCTTATTCAATAAGAGAGCATACATATGCAGCTACTTTACCAAATCAAATTTCTCAGCAAATAAAAAAGCAGAGAGTTAATGCGCTTTTAAAATTAAACGATGAATTATCTAATTCCTATAAGAAAAAGTTTGATGGTAAAAAACTTCATGTATTATTTGAAAGTTACAATAAGCAAAAAGAGATGTATCATGGTCTAAGCGAAAATTATATTGATGTAGAAATTAAAAGTGAAGAAAACTTATTAAATAAGATTGTTGAAGTCACCTATTTATATCGATAATATCAAAGTTTATATAATTTAAAATAGTCGCTATTTTAGCCTTAAAACATGAACAAAAGAAAAGTATTATTTTTAACTTAATTTATTGACATCATAGTTTTATTACTATAAAATATCTATCGTGTCTTAAAGATATCCAACAGGAGGTGTGTTATCAATGGCAGTACCATTTAGAAGAACATCAAAAACAACAAAGAGAATGCGTAGATCACATATGAGTTTAACCGTTAATGGATTAACAAAATGCAGTCACTGTGGTGCAACAATCACTGCACACCGTGTATGCCCAAATTGTGGTTATTATGGATCTAAGCAAGTAATTGCAAAGTAATAGTTGTTAATAATAGTTCAAATTTTAAATAAAGTCATTTTAAATAGTGGCTTTTTTTAATGCTTTGAAATTTAAGTGATAATAAATAAATTTTTCTTTAATATTGATGATAATTTTATTTTAGTGTTATACTTAAAAAAGAGGAATAAAAAATGAATTATAACAAATATATCGACCACACATTATTAAAACCAGATTGCACAGATGAGCAAATAAAAAAGCTATGTTTAGAAGCTAAAAATTATGATTTTGCTTCAGTATGTGTAAATCCAGGATACGTTAAGATGTGCGCTGAATTATTAAAAGGTAGCTCAGTTAAAGTATGTACCGTTATTGGCTTTCCATTAGGTGCCACTTCGACATATTCTAAAATTGAAGAGACTAAAAAAGCAATTGAAGATGGAGCTCAAGAATTAGATATGGTAATTAATATCTCTAGATTAAAATGCCATGATGACCAATATGTATATGAAGAGATTGCTGCGTTAAAAAAGGTATGTAAAGATTTAGTTTTAAAAGTTATTATTGAAACTTGTTTATTAACTGATGAAGAAAAACAAAGAGCTTGTGTATTAGCAGTTAAAGCTAAAGCTGACTTTGTTAAGACATCCACGGGATTTTCTACCGGTGGCGCGAGCGTTGAAGATGTTAAATTAATGAAAAAGACTGTCGATGGTAAGGCTTTAGTTAAGGCTTCCGGTGGAATAAGAGATAGTAAGACTTTCTTAGCGATGATAGAGGCTGGTGCTGATCGCATTGGAGCATCTGCTGGAGTAAAAATAGTCGAAGAATTAAAATAATTTTAATAATAATTGATTTCTTGGTAAGAATAAGTATTGGTGATAAATAGATTATCTTCCAATATGAACTATTGCTAGCTTTAAAGATTATTCTATGAGTTTGTCACCTTGTGAAAAGAAAATAAGTGTCAAAGAATGAAAAATCATTTTATAAATTGACATATTAACCATTTTAATATTAATATTAAAGTGCGCTGTTTCCTTTTTACACAAAAGGAGGAACTAATGGGAAGTAAGATAGCATTTCTTGCTGGCGGAATGATTTTAGGTATGGCGGTCTTGGTTGCGTGTGATCCTTTATATAAAAGTATGACTGATGCAAAAGATGATGCCATGAAAAAGATGAAGCAAGCAACAAACAAAGCCGAAAAATCATTAGATGAGATTAAGCAAAAAGTCAGCCTTAAAACAGATGATGCCCTTGACACGATTAACGGAAAGATTGATGATTTAATCAATGTGGTAGAAGATATCGATGTCAGTAAGATTAAAGGTAAGTCGAAGACGGCTCTCGAAGCTATGAAAAAAAAGGTTTTGGCTTTAAAGCAAAATTAAAAAGACAAACTTTCACCATAAAAGCGCGGCTAGGCGCTTTTTTTATGTAAAGGAGATAAAATTATGGCTAGAGAAGATTACGAAAAAAAGAGAGTTACTATTTACCAAGTGGCAAAAGAAGCCGGATATTCATTGGCGACAGTATCAAGAGTTATCAATGATAAAGATAATGTTACTGAAGAAACAAAACGTGTTGTCAATGCCGTAATTGAAAAGCTTGGATATAAACCTTCAGCAATTGCTCAAGGATTAGCTAAATCTAAATCCACTAATATTGGAATAGTCATTCCATCTTCTATGTATACTTATGTCGCTTCTATGTTAAGTGGCTTAGTTGAGATTGCTAAGATTTATGGCTATCAAACGACATTATTTGTGACTTCTCAAATACAACAAGAAGCTAGTGAAGTAGTGGAAAAAGTAATATCTTCAAATGTCGATGGTGCAGTTATTTATGATGATCAGTTATCTGATGAAGATATTGCTAAATTAGCTAATTATTCTATTCCTGTCGCGGTTATTGGTCGTGAAATTGAAGGAAATAATGTTGCCTCAATTCCATTATTATATGGCGATTCAATAAAAAAAGCAGTTAAGAAACATTTTGATAATGGTGATGAAGATATCGTTTTCTTACATATAAATAATGGTGGTGCGCTGATGAATAACCTCGAACGCATATGTCAAGAAGAATGTGAAAAACTTAATCGCTCTACAAATTTTAAAGTAATTGCAGTTGAAGATTCTTATTCCAAAACATATGCACAATTCTTAGATTATTTTAGAAATGGTGGTAAAAAAGCCTTTTTTATCGCGCCACGTGATTCAATTTCTTGCGGAGTTACTAATGCTGCGATTGAAACAGGATTTAAAATTCCTGAAGAAGTTCAAATTATGTCTGTCATTGGAACAAAATATTCGATGATTGCTCGTCCAAGCTTAACTTCATTAGATATCGATATGTATGAAGTAGGCTCTATTGCTATGAGAATGTTAACAAAATTATTGAATAGCACATTAAAAAATCGTACTTTCCCATTTAAGTCGACAATTAATATACGTAAGTCAACTAGGAATTAATGATGAGTTTAAAAGTTAAAGTATATACCTTATTGATTTTAACATTTACATTTACTTTAGGAGCGATTATCTCGCTTTCTATTTCTTTTTTTAATTTTAATACATATTTATATCTATATATTTCAGCGACTTTATTTGGAATTGCTTTAATTTTTATGGGTCTTTCTTTTCTTTTACAAAAAAATCATTTAGAAGAAGAACGTCAAAATCCCTTCTCGCGAAAATGGTATATTTTTATTGTAGTGGGAACGATTGTTTTTCTAATTGGATTAGTTTTTTTATTTCATTATATATATTAATTTTTCTTAATGGTTTAAAACTTTATTTTTGATTGATTGCAAGATTTATAGTTGAAGTTTATAATGTAATTATAAAATATCGGAGAAGTATCTATATGCGAAATAAAAGAGAATCATATCCAGACAAATTTGATCAACATATTGAAATAATGAACACCTCAAAAGAGTTCAAATGTGATGAAAACTATGATTTTGAGCTTAAAAATCCGTTTAAAAAGGCGTTAATGCACATTATTAGTTTTTTAGCTATTATTGTTTTTACTATTCATTTTCATCTTATAGAACATGTTAAAATAATTGATAAAAAGAAATATAAAGCTTTAAAAAAGCAAGGGGCAGTGGTTATTCACAATCACGTTAATTTTATGGATACGGTTATGGTTAGCACTTTGATTACGCGATTTGACCATATGATTATTGTTACTCTCGAAGAAAATTTTAAAATTCCAGTAGCAAGAAAATTTTTAAAATATTTAGGTTGCGTTCCGATACCATTATCATTAAGAGCTAATATGAAGTTTATGAAATTCATCAATACTTCACTAAAAAAAGGAAAAAAAGTTTCGATTGCGCCAGAGGGATTTATGTGGCCTTATTATCCAGGACTTAGACCATTTTATCCTGGAGCATTTCGCTTTGCTATTAAAGCTAATTCCCCAATATGCCCAGTAGTTATTCTTTTTAGAAAAAAGAAGAAAACATCAAATAAAGTTTATCCGATTTTAAAAGTTTTAGATCCAATATATCCTAATGCGGATTTACCATTAAAAGAGGCGGAAATGGATTTAGGCAAAAGATCATATCAAGCTATGAAAAAAGAGCTAGAATTATTTTATGATAAAGAAACACCTTATTTAAATTTTGTTGAAGAAGAAATGGTTGTTTAGGAGTTAATTATGGAATTAATTGTATGCGAACATATATCGAGAATATATCAAGTTGGTGATTCAATTGTTAAGGCACTAGATGATGTTTCTTTTACTATTAATGAAGGTGAATTCGTAGTCATTGTCGGTGCTTCAGGAGCTGGTAAATCAACACTTTTAAATATTTTAGGAGGCATGGATTCACCAACTAGTGGACATTTTTTCGTTCGTGGAACTGATGTAGCTAAATATAAAGCTAAAGAATTATCTAATTATCGAAGAAAAGATATTGGGTTTGTGTTTCAATTTTATAATTTAATCGCCTCATTAACTTGTCTAGAAAACGTGATGTTAGCAGCTTCAGTAAGTGATAATCCTCGTGATTCAATGGAGGTTGTTGAACAAGTTGGCTTAGCTCATAGAAAGAATAATTTTCCATCTAATTTATCAGGTGGAGAGCAACAAAGAGTAGCTATTGCTAGAGCGATAGTTAAAAATCCTCTTCTTCTTTTGTGCGATGAACCAACAGGAGCTTTAGATTCAAAAACTGGAGTTTCCATCATTCAATTATTAAAAGATATCTCTGTCCAAGAAAAAAAGACAGTTATCATAGTTACCCATAATGCTTTATTGACTAAGATTGCTGATAGAGTAATTCGTATTCAAGATGGCCATATTATTGAAAATAAAGTTAAACGCCATCCAAAGAAAGTTGATGAGATATCATGGTAAAAAAAGATAAATCATCATTAAGTTTTATTCTGTTAAAAAAAATTAAACGAGAGATAAAAACAAATTTTAAACAGTTTCTCGCTTTGATTTTAATTGCGGGCTTAGCGGTTACTTTATTTGTGGGTTTAGCGGCTAATGCCAAAAGTTTAAAGATGCGTGTCAATAGTCTTTATGAATTAGGTAACATCGCAGATATTTTTGTCTATTCTAGCGATGTTAATGAAGCGGATAAAAATAATCTTTATCAAATTGAAGGTGTAGAAAAAGTTGAAACTCGTTTTAGTTTAGATGAATGCATAATCTATCGTAATTCAGGAACGTTGATGATTACCCCTGAAGAGAATACCATGTGTGTCCCAGCTGAATTAGAAGGTACACGTGGCGCGGTTATTGATAGCATGTTTGCTTCTATGAATAAGGATTTACAAATTGGAAAAGAGATGAAAGTTTCACTTTCTTATTCGCTAGAGGATTTAATTGGAAATAGTGAGTATGGTAAAACTCTTTTAGCTTTAACAGATGGTTTTTACGTTGGTGAAGGAGTTAATCCGTTAAGAGAAAAATTGACTATTTATCCAAAAATTACGGGATTTATGAAACATCCTGAAACTATCGAAAGAAAGATATCCAATGGTACTTGTTTATTAGATGAAGGGGTTTTTAGAGAGTTATTTCATCAGTTTTTTGTCGACAATTTTACAAATCCTGTCGGAGAGATTATCAATGAATATTTCTCAAAGATTTCAATTTATGATCAATATTTAATCAAGGTTAAAGATAATTATGATATCGATGAAGTTAATGACCAAATATATCGCTATTTTAATCCTAATTCTTATGACGATAATTCTTATGATATTTCATCTAAATATTGGGGAAAATACTTTGGTAAAGATGAAAATGAAAATGAATATTCTCTTTCAATTAGAGAGGATAACATCATTTTAAATAATCAAAACTATAAAGTAATTAATGTCTCGAATAGTATTTACTATGAAATCAAAAAGATAAATGGAGACGAGAAGTATGTTTTAAAAATCTATGATAAAGGAGTGGATTTATTATCTAATCGCTATAAAGTAATCGCTTCTTTAACTAAAGATAATAATTCTTCTTTTGTAGCGTCCCTTACTAAAGCTAATCTACCTTCTAATGCTGTTATTGAGCAAGATATCTATCAATCGGAGCAATTATGCATCGTGTTTCCAACGATATTTTTTATCGTAGCTGCGCTAGTTTTGTTAACATCTTTAAGCCAAACAATTTATCGCTCACGTCAAGAGATTGGCACTATGAAAGCTATTGGAGTTCCAAAATCAAAGATCCTTTTTCATTATATTAGTTTGGGAGTAGTATTATCTTTAATCGGGGCTGTGCTTGGAACGATTTTAGGACCATTAATTATAACTCCAATCATGAATATTAAATACTCGATATTATATAATCTGCCAGCGGTGAAATTTATCTATCCGCTAGATAGTATATTGCTTTGTATTGGAATATTTGTAATCTTATCGGCATTAGTTACTTTTTCAATCACCATTTCTGAAGTACATCTAGATCCAATATCTTCGATGAGACCGAAAAAGAATAAGGACTTTAAAGATAGTAAAAATAAAAATAGTAAAGCTGTCTCCACATTGCGTCTATCTTTAAGAATGGCTTTCAGAAATATTTTTTCTAAGAAAATTAGAATGTTCATGGTCATATTTGGAGTTATGGGATGTACATCATTAACAGTCGCTGGATTTGGAATATTAGATACGATTTATTATGGACTAAATATGGACTTATACGATACATATAATGCCGAACTAACGATATCTTATCGCACTAATCATGAGCAAGAATCATATGAAATTTTACTTAATGAAGAAAGCATTTCCTATGTGCAACAAACACAGACAAAAGTGATTAGAGCACAAGGTGAAGAGAAAGCGATAGATACTTATTTAAATCTATTTGAAAAAAATGAATTTTATAATTCTTATGATTTTTTAGATTATATTAATGACGGGGTGGCAATATCAAATTCCACCGCGGAAAAATTAGGAATAAAAGTTGGTGATACGGTCAATTTAATCTACTTAGGAAAATCATTCCAGACCACTTTGCAATACACTTTTGAAAGCTCTTATTGGTTAGGAATTTATGCCTTTAGCGATTCTTTTTTAGAAATGGATTTTTCTCCTAGTGGGTGCTTTATCAAAACCAAAGAAGGAATAAAACTAGATAATTATGCTGAAGAATTAAAACAAAGAATGATCAACGAAGAAGATACATTATTCGTGGGTGTAAATACGGTTGCTTCAATTCAAAAATTAGTGGATGATACAGTCTCATCCGTAAAGATGATGTGTAATACGGTTAAAGTGTTTGCTATCTTATTAGCGATGGTCGTCACTTATAATCTTGCAGCATTAAATTTTACAGAGCGAAAAAGAGATATTGCAACTTTAAAAGTATTAGGGTTTGCTTCTAAAGAAATCGGTCTGAGCTTAGTTTTTGAATTATTGCTATTAACGATTGTTGGGGTCATCGGAGGATTATTTTTAGGCTTTCCAATTTTGTATTTAATCATGTCGATTAATGAAACAAATTTATTACATTATATTTATCATATATCGATATCAACATATTTTATAAGTGCTTCAATATCTCTAGGAACGGCGATTTTGGTCAACACTTATTTAGCATTCATGGCTAGTAAAGTTGATGCTGTTTCAGCGCTTAAATCGGTGGAGTAATTATGAAATATAATGAACTAGATAATAGCTTTATCATAGTAAATGCTGGAGATAAGAATCGTTTTTTATATTTAAAAAATGAATATCCATATCTTGATTTTAAATTGTTAGATATGTCTTTTATCAAAAAGAAATTAACATATGATTATGATGATCGTAGCTTAATTTTTTTGCACCGTAAAGGATATTCTTATGCGAATGCGAAAGATATTTTAGATAATTTATTATTTTTAAAAGAAGGAGTGTCTGATAAAGTTGATAATTTAATTGCAATTAAGCAGCAACTAGATGATGAAAATTTATTAATCTATGATAATTCCTATGATAAATTTTTAAGTAAGCGAAAAGTTTTGATTTATCTAGCTGAAGAAGATGAGATGCTAAATCGCTTGCTTGATATGCATAAGATTAAATATCAATATATAAAAGAAAAAAAGCAAAATCATTTGCAATGTTTTGTCTTTGAGCAATTTGAAGATGAAATTCGCTATCTTTTTGAAAAAATATTTCATTTGATGAAAAAAGGTATTCCAGCAAACAAAATTAAAATTGTTGTTGAAGATCAAGATTATATTAAAGCGATAAGAAAATATCAAAAGATGTTCAATTTAAAGTTTGCTGGTTTAGAAGAAGAAAAATATATTTCTACTCCGGATTATTTAAACTTAATCAGAATCATGAAGACGACAATTTTTGAACAAGCATATGATTTTATCGTGGATAAGGTCGAAGATTATATCCCTTTAGAAAAACTCTTACAGAAATATTTAATGGTAAAAGATTATATTCTTGATGTTGAATTAGAAGATTATTTTAATTATCTAGCTAAAAATATATCTCTCACGCAAGAACATTATGATAACGAGATTAAGATTTGTTCTTTACAAGAAGTTAATGATGAAGACTATGTCTTTGTTTTGGGCTTTAATTTAAAAAGTTATCCGCATATTTTTAATGATGATGATTATCTTAATGATGAAGAAAAACAAAAGCTAGGTTTAATGGTTTCGTTTGATAGACAAATAAAAGAAGAAGAAAAATTAATTAATAAATTGTCATCTATTGATAATTTATTTATTTCTTATGCGGCAAATAAGGACAAGCTGGTTTATTATCAATCGCTATTAATAAAAAAATATAATATTGAACTTCTTAATTATCAATTTGAAGATAAAGTGTATTCTAAGACATATTTTAAGATGATGATGGGAAAGATTTTTGATGATGAAAGAAATTTTTCTTATCGTCATAGTTATTATGATTCGGCTTCTAAAAATGAAATTGATTATTTGTCATATAATCATAAGTTTAATGGTTTATCATCTTTTACTATGGATAAGTTATCATTGTCATATACAGAAATACAAGCGTTTTATGAATGCCAATTTAAATACTATATCCGTTATATAATAAAGGCCGATGAATTTGAAGAAAGTGTTCAGACAACCATCGGAAATTTTGTTCATAAATTATTGGAATTAACGATAAAAGGACAAGCTGTTGATTTTGATAAAGCGTTAGATGAATTTGATAATCATAAAGATTTTAGAATTTTAACTCGAGCATTGAAGCCGATGATTTTAAAAGCAGTTGATAATCTTAAATCTTTAAAAGAAAAAACTTTTTTAAATAATTATCTAGCGGAAGATGATTCTTATACTTATAAAATTGATGAAAGGACAATCCTCAATGGCAAATTTGATTTAATCTTATATGATAATAAGTATTATGTAATTATTGATTATAAAACTAATAATACTGAATTTGAAACATCTTTAGTTAAGTATGGCTTATCAATGCAATTGCCAATTTATGCTTTATTAAGTGGCGGAGAAAATTCCTCATTAAAATCTTTATCGCTTGGAGGATTATATATAAACAATGTTTTAGATAAGAATTTTTATGATGGCGATTATGATTATCTATTATTAAAAGGTTTATCATTTGATGAAAAAGCGATATCTTGTTTAGGACGAGATTTTATTAAAAAAAGTCGAAATAAGTACGTGATTTATGATAAGGAGACATTTGATAATTTGATTGAAATCTGTAAAGAAAAATTATCTGAGGCTTCGGTAAATATTATAAAAGGCAACTTTATCATTAATCCTAAAATGAAAAAGAATAAAAATATGTCATGCACATATTGTCCATTTAATGACATATGCTATCATGATTTTTATGATTTTGTCTATCTAAAAGAAGAGGGGGATGATAAGTGATGAATTTTACTAAAGATCAGACCTCAGCATTTCAAGCTGTTGGAGAAAATGTGATTGTTTCCGCGGGTGCTGGATCAGGAAAAACACAAGTTCTTGCGGAGCGAGTTAGATATTTAGTCCAAGAGAAAAATTATAAAATTCAAGAATTTTTAATTTTAACTTTTACTGAACTAGCGGCGATGGAAATGAAATCACGAGTGAGAAAAAAACTTAGTGATATTAATTCTACACAAGTGCAATATATCGATAATGCCTCAATTTGCACATTCGATAGTTATGCGTTATCCTTTGTAAAAAAATATCATAATCTATTGAGTTTAGATAAAGATATTACTATTTTAGATGAAAATATTATTACGATTTTGATAAAAAAAGAAATCGATGAAATATTTTTATCTTTGTATGAAAAAGAAGATGAAGCTTTTGTAGCGTTGGTGAATCGTTTTTGTTTTAAAAGTGATAAATGTTTAAAAGATATCGTCTATCAAATATATAAAAAAGCGGTGGATAGTATCGATGAAGATGAGTATATCACTAACCTTATTTCAAAGGGGAATAATAAATTATTAATCGATGAATTTTTGATTCGCTATGAGAATAGAATTGATGAATATATCGATGAATTAACGCAAGAAATTAATAGTATTGAAGATGATAATTCAAGAAAAAAGTCGTTGAAGATTTTATCTTTATATAGTGAAACTAATAATCTTGATGAAAAAGTGCTGTTTATTAAAGAGAAATTGAAAATTAGATTAAACTATAATGATGAAGAACAAAAGCAACTAATAAATAACATTAAAGAATGTCTCAAAAAGCATGTTGAAAAGTTTATTTCTAGTGAAGTCTTATATAAAGAATATGAAGAAAATAAAACGTTTTTAAAAACGATTATTAAGATTGTAATGCAGTTAATCCAAAAAGATAAAAATTATAAATTGGCGCATCAAGCATTTTGTTTTAATGATATCGCTAAGATGGCGATAAAAATTGTTAAAGAGAATCCGATAGTATGTGCTCAATTAAAAAAACAATATAAGACAATTATGATTGATGAGTATCAAGATACTTCTAAAGTTCAAGAGACTTTTATAACTTATATCGCTAATAATAATGTCTATCAAGTTGGCGATGTTAAACAATCTATCTATCGCTTTAGAAAAGCGACACCGGAAATTTTTATTGAAAAATTTAATAAATATAAAAATCATGATGGTGGAAGAATGATCTCTTTAAGTGATAACTTCCGTTCAAGACCGGAGGTTTTGGATGATATAAATTACATCTTTTCGCATATTATGAGTGAAGATCTAGGGGGCGCTAATTATGCGGTAGATCATATAATTGGTAAAGGTAATAAAACTTATTCCACAATTGGTAAGGTGGAACAAGATAATCACCTTGAAGTTATTTATTATGAAGACGCCATTAATAAAGCGGATATGGAAGCGAAGATTATTGCTGAAGATATAATTAAGAAGGTTAATTCAGGTTATTTAGTTTTAGCGGATAATAAATTGCGCAAAGTGAAACTATCAGATTTTTGCATTTTAATGGATCGAGGTGTAGAATTTGAACGCTTTAAAAGTTGCTTTGCTAAATATAAAATTCCAACTTTTATTGAAAATAATGTCAATATTACGAATAATCAATTGACGTTAGCGCTTTGTAACATGTTAAGGATTGTCCGCTTTCTTGATGAAGCAAACTATGCACAAAATAAGAAATTTATTCATGCCTTTATGTCATTAGCTAGAAGTTTTGTTTATGCTTTAAATGATGAAGAATTGTTTTATATTGTTAAAAATAATCTTTTTGAACAATCGATAATTATAAAAGAGATTAAAGCTCTTATTAAAACTAATTCTCATCATACGACATATCATTTAATTTTAGATTTTATCGATTTAAAAAATATATATGGCAATCTTGTTAAATTAGGTGATATTAGAACTTATGAAAAGTATTTAGATGACCTTATCGATAATCTTTCTTCCTTGCAGCAATTTAATTTTTCTATCGAAGATTTCATTGATTATTTTGATAATGTAAGTAAGTTAGACTTAAAAGTTAATGTTCCTTCTTCGACAACTTCTTTCGATGCAGTCAAGATTATGAATATATTTAAGTCAAAAGGATTAGAGTTTCCTATTATTTATTGTGCGGGATTATATAAGGGTTTTAATGATATGGAATATAGAAATAATATGTTTTTAATTTCTGATCATTATGGGGTGATATTTCCTGATTATCGTTTTGGAAAGACAATTCTAGCGGAAGATTATCATCATAAAGAACAACGAGATGATCTATCGGAAAAAATTCGTTTATTCTATGTTGAGTTAACTAGGGCTAAAGAAAAGATAATTTGCTTATTACCTAAAGATATTAAAGAAAAAGAATTGCAAAGTGTCACTTCACTAGGGGGATTATTATTACCGATTGTCAAAAATTTCACTTCGATAGACTATCAAGAGGAAGATGTTAGCTTTAATCAAACAATCAATCATATAGATAATAAACTATTAACTTATGAAGATATATCTATTGAAAATAAACTGGTTCATGAAAATAAAAAGGCTAGTAAGAGTATATCTTTTAAAGCGAATAATCAAATTTTATTACGCGGTGAAAAATTACACTTTTATCTTGAATCAATTGATTTTATGCATCCAGATTTATCTATAATTGAGGACAAATATGATCAAACTTTAATAAATAAATTTTTGAATTTATCCTTAATTAAAGATTTGAAAAATCCAAAGATATATAAAGAATATGAATTTATCGATGAAAAAGAAAATACTCATGGAATTATCGACTGTTTGATTATCGATGAAAATAAAGCGATTATTCTTGATTATAAGTTAAAAAATATTGATGATGAGGCTTATGTAAATCAAATAAGAGTCTATTTTAACTACGTTAAAAATTATTTTAATATGACAAGTGAATGTTATTTATATTCAATTTTGTCTTCTGAGATGAAAAAGATCACTTTTTAAGATACATATGTAAATTAAAGTGTTACTTTGTTACTTAAAATATTGGCTTAAAAAATAATATATTGGATAGTTTTTTTAAAAAAAGTAAAATAAAATTGATATGAAAAAAGTTTTATTAATTACTATTATAAGTTTAACCGCGACAGTTTCTGTTGCTGGTTTATCTTACAAGTTCTTCCATAAGAACAATGAAGAGATATCTAATATTGATGAAGATGATCCTCTTTACCGCAATGAAGTTATGGATAAGCCTACATCAGGCGATCCTTCCACAACTGATCCGCTTGATAATTTATTTATTGCTCAGGGGGAGTTTCTTAAACAAAAATATAAATCGACAATTACTGATGGAAATTGTAATGCTGTAATTTATGGTATTAATCAAAATCAAACAGTGCATAATCGTAAGTATATTAATGTTGATGAAGCCTTCCAAGAATCTATCTCTAATTCCAGTATCGTGCATGTAGCTAAGCAACGATACGTAACCTCGAATGACTATTTAATTAGAAATGGTAAAAATGGAACCATTACTGAAAATAGCGCTTCATTTGAAGATGTTAAAGCTATTACTAGAGAAAGTTATTTAAATCAATTTGGATCATTTCCATTTAATTTTACAAATTACGTTTTAAATAAAGAATCAGTTAACTCATATGAAGTAATTGAAAATGGAGAAAACTTTGTTTGTAAATATAATTTAAATGTCGATGTAGCTACTGTCAAATATGCTAGAGAGACAAAAACGATGGCAGGTTCATCATCTTTGCCTTCTTTTGTTGGAGCAAATATTGTGGTTACCATGGATAAAAACTGGATTGTTTCACAAATTGATACTTATGATGAATATGATATAGATATTATTGCTAGAGTGAGATGTAAGGCTCGATTACAAAATTATTACTATTATCAGACAGATCCATATAATATTCCGGAAAGAGAAATATTTAGCAAATATTTTGGCTCTATTCCAATTGAAGGCGATGAAGTTATAGAAAAGACCTCTCAAGATTACTTAATGGATGCGGCTAATCAACTATTAAATGATGAAAAAGGAGTTAATATTAGGGGTAATATTAAAGTAAATGATAAAAACATAAAATTAAATGCGTTTATTAATTTAGCTAGCAAGATAATCAAAGTTAATCTTAATGATGCCCTTAATATATTTTATCAAGATGAAAATCTATATTTTAATTATGGAAAAATATTCGCCAAAGTTTCAATGGATGAACTTGTTGATGTCATTAATTATTATTTAGGAATTAATATAAAAACTTTTGATATTTCTTCTCTTTTAGAAAATGAAAATGTCGCATCATCATTACAGAATATGAATACGGTTAAAGATGGTGACATGTTGAAACTAACTTTGACAATGTTCCCAGTGGTGATAAAGTTAAATTTAAAAATTAACAATGAGAATGTCGCTTCGTTTACTTCGATTGATCTTAATTTAAATGTCAAAGATATAAAAGTTCAAGGCAATATCGCTTTCGTAAAAGATTCATATTCTTATAAGAGTATTCCAGATAATGTCGAAACTATTTCAAATGTAAAAAATAATATTGTCTCAATCCAACAATTTTTAGCAAAAGAAAATTATAATATAAAGCTTGATTTTGATTATAAAGATGTGGTTATTAGTGTTGATGCCTATTTAAATGTCATCAAAGATAAATTTACTTTACAAGCTGAAGCAAAGATAAATTATAATGAAGAAGAATTTGATATTTCTTTAAGTTATATTGATGATTATCTATATTTATCGTATGAAAATAATATCGCTTTAAAATTGTCGTTAGAAGAAACACAATTATTAGTTACTAAAATTGATCAAATATTTAATTTAGGATTATCTGATAAAGCAAATATGTTCGATTCTTCGTTTATTGAGAATCTCAATTTTGAAAATATCGTCGAAAGCATCTCTTGTAATAGCGATGGTTTATCTGGCAAAGTTAATCTAACAGAATTTGGATTTAATTCTATATTAGATTTAGATTACATACCAGACCAAGAAATTAAATTAAATATTCCACATTTTGGTAGTATTTCAGTAAAAAATAGTGAAGCACAAGAATTAAAAGCTGTTCCAGAAGCATATATGTGCTATCAAGATATCGCGTTATATTTGGATACGATTAGTGACTTATTAGATGGTGGAAGCGCTGGTTTAGACCTTGATTTAGCCTTTGCAATCGATGAAAAAACCACTATGGCAATTGATGGACATCTCGATTTGAATTTTAAAGTGACTGATAAGCCTTTAAAAGATTCATTCGAATTCTATTTTGATATCAACATTAGCGTATTAGATTATAGTTTCAATGTGACAGGTGGATATCAAGATAATAATTTATATATTTCGTTATTAGGTAAGAATATTGTTTTATCTTATCAAGATGTTAAAGACGTGATTAATGTTGCCGCGGAAACATTTGCTCTTGATAAGAAAACTATCAATGAAGTTTATAATATTTTAGAAAATGATATTCATAGTATTTCACTTAGCAATAGTATTTCTTCAATTAAAAACGTAATATCGATGATTGAAATTGTTAGTGATAAAATTTCATTTAATATTGGAAAAAATCAAATTAGCCTCGATGCGATAGACAAAGAAAATCTTATTTTAGGAATTTCATCTTTGGGTGAAGCAAATATTCATCTTAGTGAAGATAATATCGATTTAGGCTCATTTAACAAATCTTCCGATTTAAGCAAAAATGATCTCATAACAATAATTAAAACCGCACAAAAAATTGTATCTCAAATCGATGTTAGAGATTTAAAAATTAACGCAAATTTCTCATACAAAAATATTGATATAGTAGGCGATTTATATATTCATATTCAAGATGGAGAAAAATTTAATATCAATATCGATGGAACTATTACTTTGATATATAATAATGAAAATATAATATTAAATGTTCAATATATCAATAATAGTCTATATCTATCATATAAGAATAATATTGGTATTAATCTTGAATATGAACAGGCGTTATCTTTAATAAATAAGGTTTTAACTAAGATTGGTCAAGAACCTTTAAATATGGATTTCAATGTTAATAAACTTGATATTGAATCAATGTTAGGAAATATTTCTAGTGATGATAGCATTTTGTTTGTTGATTTAGATTTAACTCAATTCGGTCTATCAACGATGAAATTATCTTATTCTTTGATAGATAATAATTTAATTTTAGTTGATGAAAAATCTTTAGAGATAGTTGTATCGACTTCGACATTAAAAGAGGTATTAGCTAGTGATGTTGATTATTATTTAACATATGAAGATTTAAATTCATATCTTGATATGGGATTTGCTTATTATGAAAATAAGATGATAAAATTAGATAATCTAGATGTGGCCTTTAATAGCAATGGAATATCTATTGGTATTAACGGTTATGCCTTAATCGGATTTGACAATGGATTAAAAATTGAAGGACAATTTGATATATTTGTCAGTGATATTTTAATTCCAATTAATTTAACTTTAATTGATAATACGATTTATATTAATATGGGTAATATCAATATTGTTTTAAATAATCAAGAATTTATGTCTTTAATTGAAGATGTTGAAAAAGCCTTTGTTATCGACTTATCTTCGATTAAGAATTATTTAAATTTGAATAGTAGTACAATTGAATTATCAATCAATAAAATTCTTGATGGAATTAAAGTGAATAAAGATCAACTATCATTGGCCTTAGATCTCTTTGACAATCAAATTGAGGTGAATATAAATAAACAAGGGGAGATAAATGTAACTTTAGATGAAAAGGGTTCATTTACTTTAAATAATTTCCAAAGCACTGGTATAGATAAACCAATGTTTAATGAATATATTGGAAGCAATGACTTAAAGCAAGCGATAAAAATTGCTCAAGATGCTTATAATTATAAAGATAATGAGAGCTTTACTTTCTCATTTGATGGTAGTGCTACAGGCGCTAATTATAGTGGTAACTTAATCATGTGCTTAAAGCCAATAAGCGAGACTAATAATACTAAATATATCGATGAATTCGAAATAAATTTAAATGTAGAAGAAACAGCCATTCCACGTAGTCATACGGTTAAGATTATCTATACTAATAAAAATGCCTATATTTATTATAGCAACAATAATGGAAATAGTATGAATTTACATATTGATGAAGGTTCAGCCCTTCAACTACTTTCTGATATTAATTCCTTGACGATAAAAAATGAATTTATCTCTTCAATATTAAAAGATTTAACAGTTTCTAATAACGTTGATATCTTCTCATACTATGATAAAGGTGAAAGTGAAAATATCGATGCATCAAAATTGTTGCAATCCTTAACTATAGATAATAAGAAGATGAATCTTAAACTTGACATTAACAATGGAATATACGATGTATCGCTAGGTAGCAATGAAAATAATTTATTGTTAGCTAATGTTATATGCGATAGTTTTGATTTGAATATTGAAACTAACGCTTTAAGTGGAAGTATTTCAACAATAAATCAAGAAGAATACATAGATATTTCTTCCATCGATGAATTGATGCAATTAGTAATTAATACTATTAATTTACGTGAGTACCATATTCGAAAAACTAATTTTGTAGTGGATGTTATGGGAATTAAAATTGAAGCAACTATTCAAATTGATGCGATAGTCGATGAAAATAATAAGCCTTTATTATTTATTTCTATCGAAGTGCCTTCAGTAATTTTTGTGGTATCAAATAAGACAAACTCCAAGATTGTCTATGATGGTGAATATATCTATTGCGAGCGATGCATTATTAAAAAGCCACTTTTTGGTAGCGAGCAATATACGTATGAATATGTAAAATGGACTTTACAAGAGTTTATGGATGATGCGATGAATAAGATTTATTACATTGCAAATTTAACCGATACAATTCAAAATACGATAAATAACGCTATTAAAGATTCTAATGATGGTAATAATAACTATATGGATTTCGATGATATTTTAAATTCATATTCATATGTAGATAATAAATATTCGTTGTCTTTGAATGGTGTCGAACTCTGCCAAGATAAAAATGTAGGTGATATTAATCTTATTATTTATCCAAATTCTGAAAATAAATTGATAGGTGAAGCTGAACTTACAATGAAACTTGTCAGCATTATAACTTTATCGGCTGATTTAGTTCTTTTAGATAATAATAGTAGCGAAATTAATCCTCAAATCTTTGTTGATGCGCAAAATATAATAACTAAAACATTAAATGCATAAAATAAGGTATGTATGATTTATTTTCATAATAAATATTGACAAATAATGTCGAATAATAAATAATACATTCGCGCTAAAATTGTCGATTTTATTTTGGGTATTGTAAAATTTTGTTTTTTCAAGTAAACTATTTATGGAAGTCAAAGTTAAAGAAAGGGTGGGTTCTACTTTATGTATAAACATAATTATGTTATATTTCATCTCAAGAACAATAATGCTTATATATCTTTACTTGTATTAAATAGTATTATCAGTAATTTTTTGCTAGTGTTAATACTTTATTTGATGAATCAAATTATTGTAAATAGGAAAAGTAATTTTTTGATTCTTCTTATAGCTATAGGTGGTTTTATTTTTTTCATCTACCGTGAGAAAAAATTGTTCAAGTATATCAAGAGTAATACTTTTAATGAACTTAGTTTACAATTTTTTAGAAAATCCGATAAGAATAAAGATAAGCAAGAAGTATTATCCAATTTAAAGCAAATAGATGCTATTAATAATGATGTTCAAAGATCGCTATTATATTTCTGTCATGTAGATATCTTATTAAATATATCTTTACTATTCTCATTTATAGTTAATCCAAGTGCAATAAAAGTTTATATCCTTTTAGGAACAATCGCAGCTAGTATTGCGATAAATATGGTATCGTCTATGAAAGAGTTATTAAAACATTTCTTATACTTTCT
Organism: uncultured Bacillota bacterium; assembly: GCA_902493275.1. Lineage (GTDB taxonomy): Bacteria > Bacillota_I > Bacilli_A > RFN20 > CAG-449 > CAG-449. Next base: position 29,096 of record CABUOQ010000017.1, read on the forward strand.
CAGTATAACAATTTTTGCAATCGGTTTATTTACTTCATTTATGGAATATAAATTGAATAACATGTATTTAAATGAATTCATAACTGAAATATGTCTAGTATTATTTTTAATTGTTTTATTTTCTTATTCGTTTAAAAAAATTGTGCTCTTTCAAAACACTAATCGAAAACTTAATGCATATTTAAATGGTTTTCCAAGTAATAAAAAAGAAGTGATCGCTTGTAAATTTAAACTAAAAAGCGATAAATTAGTATATACGCATAATAGTGATAAGATTAAAATTCCGAATTTTTCTTGCATTAATGGTCAAGTAATTGGAATGGAAATTGATAAGCATTTAGATCGTTCATTTGTCGGTGAATTATTATCGGGAATGTTTTATTATCAGGGTGAATTATCGTTAAACAATGTTGATTTGGCACACGTTGAAGATAATTCATTGACAAGTATTTTACTTGAAGAAGATGACATTTATGACTTCTCAATGAAAGAAAATATTTCATTGAATAATAAAGGTGATTTAAAAAAAGCGTTGGAGACTTGTGAATTATCTGATGGTACCTATAACTTAGAAACCATTATAAACGCTGATAGTGATATTTCTTACACTTTAAAAATGAAAGTGTTAATTGCTAGAGCTTTATATGGTGAAAGTAAAATAATAGTTTTAACTATGCCGTTTGAACATTTAGAAGAAGAGTTATCTAAAAGAATAATTTCAAATATAAAAGATAAGTATAAAAATTCAATTGTATTTATTGTCTCTGAAAAAAAATCTATTTTAGATCAATGCGATACCATACTTAAAATTGGATAAAATTTAATGTGAATTATTTGATTTTATCACATTTATGATATGATTATCTTGATGAATAGTATTGAAAAAGTTTTTGTCGATTTAAAACAATATTTTTTTAAAGGTGAAACATTAGATATTGATAAAAGAATCTTGTTTTTAAAGTCATTAAAATGCAAAATAATTGAAAATGAAACGCGCTTTATCTCTGCCTTATCAAAGGATATGAATAAATCACCTTTTGATGTACTTTCAACGGAATTGACCTTGATAATAGATGAATTAAATTTTTTGATAAAAAAGACGAAATCAATCTTAAAAAGAAAAAGAGTTAAGACAAACTTAATTAATTTTCCGGCGAAAAGTTATATTGAATATGAACCATATGGTTGCGTTTTGGTTTATTCACCTTGGAATTATCCTTTACAATTATCTTTAATTCCTGCTTTTGATGCCATCGCTTGTGGTAACACAGTCATCTTGAAGCCGAGTGAATATTGCGTTAATACTTCTAAGGTGATAGAAGAGATCTTTAATGATGTTAATCCTCAATGGTTCAGAGTTATAAATGGGGATACATCTGTCGCACAGACATTATTATCTTTTAAATTTGATTATATATTTTTTACTGGAAGTACAGCTATTGGCAAAATCGTTATGAAAAAAGCCAGTGAAAATTTAATTCCGGTTACATTAGAATTAGGTGGAAAATCGCCTTGTATCGTTACCGATAAATGCGATATAAATCTTGCTTCAAAGAGAATCGTCTGGGGAAAATTTCTTAATGCGGGACAAACTTGTGTTGCTCCAGATTATATTTTAGTTCATAAAAATATAAAAAAAGAATTTATTAAGTGCGTTATCTACTACATTAAAACATTCTATTATGCTCAAGAAAAAATAAGTGCTGATTTTACTCATATAATAAATGAGGCACATTTAAATAGACTATTAAATTTAATTGATAAGGATAAAGTTATCTTTGGTGGAAATCATGATGATTTATGCTTAGAACCAACTTTGATGGATCAAGTTAATGACGATGATTTGATTATGAAAGAAGAGATATTTGGACCAATAATGCCAATTATGGAATATGAAAATATAAAGGATGTCATTTCATATTTAAAAGGAAAAGAAAAATCTTTAGCACTTTATATTTTTACTAATGATAAAACTGAAGCAAATTTAATTTTTAAAAATGTCTCTTTTGGCGGAGGATGCATCAATGACACAATAATGCATCTATGTAATTTATATCTTCCTTTTGGTGGAGTGGGAACTTCAGGGATAGGAAATTATCATGGTAAATATTCATTAACTACATTTTCTCATTGTAAAAGCGTATTTATTAAAGGTAAAGCAGAGTTTAAAACTAAATATCCACCAATTAATGATAAAAAAACTAAGTTTTTAAAACGGATAAGCAAATTATAAAAATAATGTTTCTATTAAAAATAATGCCTTTACATTATCGATAATGAATTGTAATATTTTATAAGAGGAGCTACAAATGGACTTAATCGTAAATAAAATTCGCGTGCAATTATTAAATCATTCAATCATTAGAGTGGAGTATAATAAAAATCAAAAATTTTTAGATGATAAAACTTTTTTTATTCCAACTCGAGATGAATTAGTTAAAGATAATATCACATATAGTGAAGAAGATGATTTTATTAATATTACTATCGAAGATAAACATCTTTTCATTCCTAAAATTCAAAAGGGTTTAAAAGGAGTAATGATGAAAAATAAAGATGGTAAAATCATCTATCGTTATAAAAAGATTCGTAATAGTGGGGAACTTTCACCTATTAATAAAACTCCTGAAGTTTTTGTTTTGAGTGATTCCCCAAGAATTATTTTACCTCGTGAAGAATATACAGTTTCTTCTAATGAGAAGTATAAGGTTGAAGAAAATGCTAAAGATATCTATCTTTTATTATGTAATAAGAACCATCGTTTACTTCGAAAGCTTTATCTTGAATTAACCGGGAAGAATGATCTTGTACGTTTATCGACATTAGGATTTTGGAATTCTAAATATTATGAATATGATGAACAAGAAGCAAAAAATGTAATTCTTGATTATGAAAAATATGATATTCCTCTTGATAACATGGTTATTGATACTGATTGGCGAGAAGCTTCTGATATTGGTATCGGTTATAATATAAATAAAAAATTATTTCCAGATATGAAGAGATTCTTTGATTTTGCTCATGATCATCAAGTGGAAATAATGTTTAATGATCATCCTGAGCCAGTTAAAGGCGCTAAATCAGCTTTTGATAAGAAAGAGATTGCTTTTAGAGAAGAAAATTTGCAAAACATCTTATCATTAGGTCTTGATTATTGGTGGTATGATCGAAACTGGACCACTAAATTAATCTCCCCAACAAAATATATTTTACCAGAGACAATAGGTTTATATTTGTTCCATGAAGTAACTAAGAATTATAATATTAAAAAAGCTAAAAATGATCAAATATATATTCGACCAGTGATAATGGGGAATGTCAATAATATCGCTAATGGAAATTATTTTAAAATCTATGATTCTGCAAGTCACAGATATGGTATTCAATGGACAGGAGATATTGGTTGTGAATATGATTCTATAAAGCAGGAATTAGATAATTTGATAAAAGGTTCACAAAACGAAATCTCATACATTAATTTTGATTGCGGAGGTCACGTAGGTAATCCAAATAAAAAGCTATATATTCGTTGGTTGCAATTAGGAGTCTTATCACCAGTATGTCGCCCTCACTGTACCAAGACTGTATTACGTGGACGTGAACCATGGGTATACGATGAAGAAACATTATCTCTTGCTCGTAATTATATTAATATGCGTTATAATTTAATGATGGTTTTATATGCGAATGCTTATCGAAATTATTTTGATGGAGAACCATTAATTAAAGAGATAGGATATAATTATATCGATGATAAAAAAGCATTGAAAAATAATGATGAGATATTATTAGGAGATGACATTTTAGCTTGTCCAGTATATGATTTTGTGACATATCGTCTTGAAAAGAAAAATTATATTGGAAAAGTAAAAGCTACGTATTTTGATGGAACAGAATTAAAAGGGAATCCGATTTATGAATGCGAATATGATGTCTTAAATAAATATTGGGATAATGTCGCACCATGTAAAGAAGTGCCAGTATATAATTTCTCCGCTCGTTTTGAAATGGATGTCATCTTTGATGAAGATATTATCTTTGTAGTGGAATCAGATGATGGAGTGAAAGTCTATATTGATGGTGAGTTACGCTTATCAGATTGGTCGATGCACTCATCTTCTAAAAGCGAGGTATGCTTATTAACTAAAGATGTTGCACATCATGTTGTTATCGAGTATTTCCAAGCTGGCGGTGAAGCTTCAATTGCGTTATTTTATCATCGGGCATCAACTGATATGAAAAAGACCTTCTATCTTCCAGAAGGGGAATGGATGGACGTCTTTGATGGCAAAATATATAAAGGAAAAAGATATCATGCGAAAAAGTATGATTATGAAATCTTTCCTTTATTTGTTCGCTTAGGCTCTGTTATTCCTTTAGCGTATCAAAGTCGAAATACTTCAACGCAAAAGTGGGATAAGGTAATTTATGATTATTATCCAAGTAAATCTAGCCTAGACCATGGATTTATCTATGAAGATGATACGAAGACTACCGCGTATAAATATAATCAGTATCGAATAAGTGAATATGATAGTTACTTCGATGAAAAAGAAAATTGCTTTATATTAGACTTTAAATCATCTAAAGGTGAATTTGAAGGAGAAAAAAACTTCTCTAATCGTGATGCAAAATTAAAGATACATCTTATTCAAGGATTAGACCAAATTGAAAAAGTTTTAATAAATGATGAAGAGGTTGAAACAAAAATACATAATACCTCTAAAAAAGTTTTCCCATTCAATAATCAAGATGTTTCTTGCGATAGCAAAGTAATGATTATGAACTTCAAACAGAATATTTTTAAAAATTATAGAATAAAAATTATATTAAAAAAATAAAATATTATAGGCCTATTTAAAAAGTGAATAAAATAAACAAATTATTTGCTAATTTTAAAATTAGGTCTTTTTTTATTTTTTTTTGAGCAAAATAATTGCATAAATAAAAAAAATGAAGAGATAATATTCAAATATTTTATACATAGGGGGGCATATTTTATGAAGAAAATATTGAAAGTTTTTTTACCAATTACACTTTTATCGATGATTTTTGCTTGTGAAAGTGTACAAACTAGTTCTAGTTCCACATCAGTTTCTGAAAGCACTTCTGAAAGCATTTCAAGCGGCTCATCTACTTATCAAAAAGAAGAATTATTTGCTACTTTAGAAGCCTATCCGTTAGCTTTAAAAGGAGAATATATTGAAAAGACTGTCTCTGGAGAAGAAGAATATGAAAGAAGCCATTATTCTTATGAGACATTGTTAAACGGAAATATGTATTACAATAAGCAAGAAAGTGACTATGGATTCGTTGAACAACGTGTCGATAAGGATCAATATGGTTTAGCGTATACTTCAGAATTGAATCCACTTACAAATACAATTGATAATTATTATTATGGAAATGAGATGACTGGATTTTATCCATTTGAATCAGTTTTCCCTAATCCATTTAAGAATGTAAGTCGTCTATTTGATGTAGTTGATAATAAGTTAGTTCTTGCGGATACATATAATTTTAATTTTACTGCATTAAACAATTATTTAACAGCTGGTCAAGGATTTAATGGTGTTACTGATTTTGAAACCTTAGCAATTACTTTTGATGGCGCAAAACCTACTTCTATTGAAGTAAAATTATTAAATAAACAATATGAACAATATGGTGAGGTCACTTCTTATACTTACACCGGAACATTTGTCTCTGAAGAAGATATAACAGTCAAAGCTCAACCAACAACTCACGCTAAAGAGGCTGGTCAAGAAAAGTTACAAGCGATGTTCACTAGATTAAAAGAATATAACTATACTCTTTCTTTGACTCAAACAACTAATTATGGTGAAGAAGATTATGCTTATGCTGAAGAAGAGGAAGAAGAAACCGAAGATAGTGCAACTAGAGTTACTTCATATGTGACTAAAGATGGTTTTTATAATAACTATGTCTCTGGATTCTATGGCAAAGTTGACGATGGAAAATATATGACAAGTGAAGGAATCATCGACTTTGAGATGAATGAAGGTAAAGTTAAAGAATTAAAAGCACCTATGCCAACAAGAGATGTTGAGTATTTCTGGGGTGGATCATGGAATTATTCATGTGAATGCTTTGATGTTAATGAGGATGGTTCATTTACTTTACCAAGTTATGATGGATTCTATAGTGAAATTTGGACTGAACTCTTATCTGATTTCAATGCTGTCTCAGTTGGTGTTATGGATGCTGGTTCGTTAAGATTTGTCATTGATGAAGCTAATGATACTTTATCATATACATATACTTGCTTTGAAGGTAGCGAAGAGTATTCAGTAGTTATCTCTAATATTGGTACAACAGTATTGCCAGTAACCTTTGATCAAGTTGAAAAATATGTTCCATTTACCAATTGGACTGATTATTGTAATTCTGATAGATGGAATAAAGATTTTGGTACAGTTTTAGACTTTATCTCTGGAAATCAAAAAGATGATATTCCATTTATCGATTCACCATATAATTATCTTCGTTCATATGATGCTGATTCAGAATTTGATTTCGATACTTTTGAAACCACAATTACGGGAGCTCATTCAGCTGAACAATCATGGGAATTTGATACAACTGTCCAAGTGCTTGAAAACGCTAATAAGATTTTTGATAAAATCGATTCCGTTGGAAAATACACATATAATTATGCAACTGATACCTACATCTATGAAAGTGGAGAAGCAAAATTCTCATTACAAGTTTCTTTTGCAAATGATTATATGACCATGGATGGATTATTCAAACATATCCTTACAATGACAATAGTAAATTTAAAGTAATTTAAAAGCACTTAAATTATTATTTGCCTATAAATATATCGCCCAAGAGCCTTTTTTAGAAAATTGTTTGACAAAAAATCTATATATATTAAAATTAAATTAACAAGTGGAAGGTTAAATTTAATATTAAGGAGGTCAAATGCAATTTAATTCTAAAAAAAACTATAAGACCGATATGTTATCACGCATGCAAGTTGTGCATTTAGGAAAAATATTATTTAATCTCGAATTTTTAGTTTTAATAATAATGTTATCTAGCGTTATATCAATATTGATACCAGTAGTTTTTTACTTATTTATGTTGCTTATATCGCTAGTAACATTTTTTTCTATTTATATTATTTATCCTGAATTTGCTTCTTGGTGGGGAAGTGGAACAGTGATGCTTGAGATCTCTGAGATGTTAAATCAAAGTTGGAAGTATACTGTTCCTATTTTAATTGTTATTTCCATTCTGGCAATAATTTGCTTATCAAATGATAAATCAAAATCTAATAAAGGAAAAATCATATGTTCTATCATCATGGCATCCATAGCACTTTTGATATTTATTTTTAGAGTTTTAATGGGGGTATAATGATGAATAGAGTAAATTTGATTTTAAAAAAATCTTATAATGTTGATAATTTATTAATTCTTATTGATGATAAACCTTTGCAGATTAAAAAGAACCAGTTCGGAAATTATATTTTAAAATACGATACAGAACGCGATACGATAAACCTCAAAGTTATGAGGATAATTGATGTCGGTGGTATTGGATGGTTCTTATTACAGTTATTATTTTTTATAATCAGTATTTTTGGAATATTTGATATTCATAAAAAAGAAAGATGCTTGGTAATTGAATATGAAAGTAATTTAACCTTGCAAGAGGAAAATAATGTTGAAATCGTCATTTGTGCGTTAAAAGATAGTACTTCACCAGTTGAAGTTCATTCTACTTTGGTTAATGAAGAACTCACAAACAAATGTTATATTGATACTTCAGCAAGAAAAAAATTAAAGTATTTAAGTATTTCCAAGTTGCTTTTAGCACTTTTATTAATTGTTGGTATTATATTTTTAATTATAGAATTGATATAGAAGGAGACTAACTATTAAAAAACAATAGGGAAATTAAAATTTTTATAAAAGTAATTA
>CABUOQ010000018.1 GCA_902493275.1 uncultured Bacillota bacterium
CAAACATATTGCAACTTAAAGTATGAAAAACTGCTTTTACTTTAAAAACTTGCGATCTAAACCGTCTCAATCACTTGATAATATCACTCTTTAGAGTGATATATGTATGTGAAAGGAGAGCAATATATGGAAACATCAGTACAAGTGATCATGCCTTCCAAAAAGGCGATGAATATTGACGGGTCGCTCATTATTCCTAAGAAGAAAGTATGTGCGTATTGTAGGGTTTCTACGGATGAACTAAATCAATTGAATTCCATCAATATGCAAAGGGACGAATTCAGGAAAAGAATCTTAGAGAATCCGGATTGGTAATTGGTAAAGATATACGCTGACGAAGGTATTTCAGGAACTGACATCAAACATAGAGATTCATTCAACGAGATGATGGCGGACGCCAGAAGCGGGAAGATAGACTGGATTCTTACAAAATCGATTTCTAGATTTGGAAGAAACACGCTCAACATAATCAACTCAATTAGGGAATTGAAGAAATTGGGAGTCTATGTCAAATTCGAGACCGAAGGGATATCAACCGATAGGGAGGACTGCGAATTCATCTTGACCATGATGGCTTCGATGGCTCAGGAAGAAGCTAGACACACCAGCGTCAACGTCAAATGGAATGTTGAGAAGCGAATGAAGGAAGGCGTTCCGATTTTCTGCCATACAACTTTCCTAGGCTACACAAAAGACCCGGTAACAAAGAAGATAGTCATCGTCCCTGAGGAAGCCAAAATAATTAAGGAAATCTACGAGCTCTACACCACCAACGTCGGTCCGAACGAAATCTGCAGGATCATGGAAAGGAAAGGATACAAAACCGGTAGAGGCAAAACCCATTGGTGCCTATCCTATGTTCAGTCAATTTTAAAGAACGAGAAATACTGCGGCGATCTGTTGCAGCAGAAAACAGTAACCACGGACTTCCTTTCCCACAAGAGGGAGAAGAATAAGAACATCGCGCCTATGTATTACATAAAGGATAATCACGAAGCTATTATCCCGAGAGATATGTGGGACCTTGCGCAGAAAATCAGGCTTGAGCGCTTGAAGACGCGAGTCGGAGGAAACCCAAATCTAAAGAAGTATTTAAACAAGTACCCATATTCCGGACTTCTCATGTGTGGCGACTGCGGCAGCTCCTTCAAAAGGAGATATTGGAACTACGGCTACGCCTCACAAAGGATAGTCATGCAATGCTCCAAAATGATCAACGACATGAATTCCTGCAGGAAATGCGCTATTGATTTGAAGATTCTAGAAGAAGCGACAAGGCAGGTAGTTGTTAAGTTCTTTAAAGCAAATAAAGGTTTATTTAAAGATATAAAGGATGCCTTTGGAGAAGGGTTCAGCCTCACTAAGGCAGACCTTGCCATGAAGGAGCTGGAGCAGCAAAAAGCAGAATTAGCGGAACAGATGTCGCAGCTCATCGATTTGAAGCTCAAAGCAAAGAACCCGATAGAAGCAGCTATCTACGATAAGAAATACGATGAATACCTATCTAAAATGGATAAGCTGAACGATGAATTGAACCACCTTGAACTATCGTCTTTGCAGGACAACTCAATCAAAAGGTTCGACGCCGTACAAAAGAAGCTAAAAGAGTTCGAGGACGGGAATGCTGAATACGATGGGGAGTTCCTCAATTCCCTATTCAACAAAATCATCGTCATAGACCAAAACAACGTCGTGTATCTCATTCCGAAGGATAGAGTCTACACCGATGCTGAAATCAAGATGTTCAAGGATAGCTTCATCAAGCAAATACCTATAATCGAAGGACAAGTCAAAGACACAAGAGGATATAAGATTTACTCGCTTAACTATAAGGTTGTCTTAATCTAAAAGGGCATATACAAAAAAGCAGGTCCGTTAAATGGATCTGCTTTTCTAGTTGTTGAATCTTCTTTTGACGTCATCGCGATGCTGCCTTAGCTGTTCCGGGGTCGCAACATATCTGTTTAAGAGTTGAGATATCTGTTTCAGCTCGTCGTCCGAGATGTCAAAATCATCTAAAGACCTGTACCATCTTTTAAACTCGTTAACCGTATATGCATAGTCAGATCTAATTCCCCAACCATCTTCTAGGTCAGCAAATATTACAGCACCATCTACATCAAACCTATTGTTAAGCAATCTTTCTAATACAGCGCAATGTCCTTCATTTTGCTTTACAGGGTTCTTATGTCTTCTATCGGACATATATGGGTCATCATATTCCTGAAGCCAATATTCGTCATCGTCGCTTCCGCTTATGTGACCGACCCAATTCTTAGTTTCAATTCAGAAGATTCCTTTTCTTGTAATTAGAACACAATCGATTTCTGTCTTATGTCCATTCTTAAGAGGTAATAGGAGGTTCGCCAATAAATATTCATCTTGCCTTAAAAGAGGCCTTAGATGATAGTTAACAACCTTTTCGCCCCACATACCGGCTCTGTCGTTTGCAGGAGTAAAAAACGGTATTCTTTCCGAACCACCAATTTGAGTTCCACCACCATCGTTATAGTCACCTCTATCATGATTAATAGATGATGCGATGGCGATAATAATAATTACGATAACTACTGCGATTGGTATCGCAATCCATATCCATTCCATTCTTATCCTCTTTTCAGTTATGTTCCCAATATCTAGGTGATGACTGATTTTGCCCAAATTTCAGAGAACTTATTAATTTGTGATATTTCATTCACTTAAGTGAATGTTATTCAAGTTATACTCTAGTGAACACTGGTTTATTTCTTCAATGATAAAGCGCAGACCGTCTCCACGTGATTAGTAAACGGAAACATATCAACAGGTGCTACTGATTTAACTTCATACACGCTTGCTAAATACTTTAAATCTCTAGCTAATGTCGCTGGATCACATGACACATATACAATCTTTTCAGGTTTTGTTTTTAGTAATATAGATAAAAATTGTTCACTAGATCCTTTTCTAGGTGGATCCATTATAACTACATCAAATCGAATATTATTTCTATATTGCTCAAAAATAAAGTCACCCGCATCCCCTTCATAAAAATTTGCATTCTTTATACTATTGTTTTTAGCGTTATTAATTGCATCAATAACCGCATCATGAACAATTTCAACACCAATTACTTGCTTTGCTTTTTTAGAAGCTACTAAGCCGATTGTTCCAATTCCACAATACGCATCTAAAACTAAATCATCTTTAGTTATATTAGCCGCTTCGATAGCTAATGAATACAGCTTCTCTGTTTGTAGCGAATTAACTTGAAAAAATGATTTAGGTGATATCTTAAATTCAATATCGCAAAGTTTGTCATTAATAAAACCTTTTCCAAATAATATTCTTTGTTTATCTCCTAAAATAACATTGGTATCCCTTGAATTAATATTTTGAACTACTGTAGTAATTTCAGGATTCTTTTTAATTAAGGCTCTAACAAATTCGTGTCTTCCTGGGAAAGAATCACAATTAGTAATCAAAACAACCATTATTTGATCAAAATAATGAGAAGTTCTGATTAAAACATGTCTAATTACTCCACCACGAGTATCTTCATCATATGGCAAAACGCGAAAATCTTTCATCAACGCCTTTATAGATAGTAATATTTTATCTGCCTTTTTGTTTTCTATTTGGCATGTATCTAAAGCAACAATATCGTGTGTTTTTTCCTTGTAAAATCCAGAAACAACTTTACCTTTTTTACTAAGTTTTATTGGCATTTGTATTTTATTACGATAATTATATGGATTATCCATGCCAATTGTATCATTAACTTTTGTTTTAATTCCACCTATTCTAGAAAGGCACTGTGCTACTTTATTCTTTTTAAAAATCAATTGTCCTTGATACGATAAGTGCATTAAAGCACAACCACCACATTCATTAAAATAAGAACATCTAGGCTTCACCCGATTAGATGATTTTTCTATAAGATTAATAACTTCACCAAAAAATATATCTTTTTTTAGATATGTTATTTTTATTTCCGCTTTTTCTCCAGGAAGAAGGTCATCTACGAATCCTATGACATCGTTATATTTAACTACACCTTTACCTTCTGAATTTAAATCGTAACATTGGCCAATAAATCTTATATTGCATTGCTTCATATTAATTTTATTTATTACTTCCCATTAATTCTTTGATATATTCTATTTCAACAGCACTATCACATCTTGGGAACAATGGAATAGATTTTTCAACAACTTTTTGTCCACCTAAAACATCAAACTTATTTAAGCTATCCATCGTTTGATATTCCTCAGAAATATTTAATTGTTCATATAATTTATGTGGTGAATCAAGTAAAACTGGGCTTAACATAATTGCACATTGTCTGAGCGTATTAGCTAAATGATTCATCACTGATGATAATATATCCTTCTTTGTTTCATCTTTTGCAAGTACCCATGGTTGATTTTTCTCAATATACTTATTAGCTTTTGATATATATTCAAAGACATCAATAAATGCATCTGTGACTTTTAGAGTTTTCATCTTATCATGATATGATTTAATGGTTTGCTTACCAAAGCTTTCCAAATCTTGATCTTCAATTGTTAATGCTCCTTGATAGTTAGGTATAATTCCACCAAAATATTTGTTCATCATTCCAATTGTTCTATTTAAAAGATTACCAAAATCATTAGCTAAATCTACATTAATTCGATCGACAAATTGTTCAGGAGTAAAAGTACCATCCTGTCCAAATATTGTTTCTCTAACAAGATAATATCTTACTGCATCTAAGCCATATTTTTCTATTAAAGGATATGGATCTACAACATTACCCTTAGATTTAGACATCTTTCCATCTTTCATCATTAATAGACCATGTACGAAAACTTTATCTGGAATTCTTAATCCTAAAGACATTAAGAATATTGGCCAATAAATTACATGAAATCTAGTAATATCATTTCCGACTAAATGAACAATCTGGGTATCATCACTCCAGAATTTTTTAAACAGAGTATCATCATCACTTAAATATCCTAACGCTGAAATATAATTAAGTAATGCATCAAGCCATACATACACTACATGTTTAGGATTTTCATCCACTTGAATTCCCCAAGAAAAAGTAGTTCTTGAAACACATAAATCTTCTAATCCTGGTTTAATAAAACTATTTATCATTTCATTTTTTCTTGATTCAGGGGTAATAAAATCAGGATGGGTATTATAAAAATCTAATAATTTGTCGACATATTTATTCATTCTAAAAAAATACGCTTCTTCTTTGGCTTTATGGCAAGGACGTCCACAATCTGGGCAAAGATGATCTTCTCCTTGTACTTGACTATCAGTCCAGAAGGACTCACATGGTGTACAATACCATCCTTCATAATTACCTAAATAAATATCATCGTTTTTAAGCATTCTAGAAAACACTTGTTTTACAACTTTTTCATGTCTTAATTGTGTTGTTCTAATATAATCATCATTAGATATTTTTAATGTTTTCCATAATTTTTGTATACCATCTACAATATTATCAACAAATTCAATTGGAGTTTTACCTGCCAATTCAGCATTCTTTTGTATTTTCTCGCCGTGCTCATCTGTTCCAGTTAAAAAATAAGTTTCATCACCAATCGCACGATGATAACGAGCTATTGTATCTGCAATAGTTGTGCAATATGCATGTCCGATATGTAGTTTTGCACTAGGATAATAAATTGGAGTTGTTATATAAAATTTTGACATATCTATCTTCTTCCTTTTCTTTAACAAAAAAACCGCCCAATAGGACGGTTTATAGAATTATTTTTTCTACTTGATTCCGTATTTCTTGTTGAAACGATCAATACGTCCATCTGTTTGTGTAAATCTTTGTTTACCTGTGTAGAATGGATGGCAATTTGAACATGTATCAACACGAATTTCTTTTAAAATTGAACCAGTTTCAAAAGTGTTTCCGCAAGTGACACAAGTAACTTTGCATCTATTGTATTTTGGGTGAATTCCGTCTTTCATCTTGTCTCCTCCAGCCTTAAATCACAATTGGATTTAAAGAAAGCCTAGTTAATATTAACAAATTTCACTGAGTGTTTCAAGCATTATTTCTAAATATATACTAATATATTTATCACGATAATAATTACTCTTTTTATTTTATGCAGGAATAACATTCATATCTTTATCAAGTCGTACGAACGATTTTGGTTGTTCAACATGAGGAATCTCATTCCAACCACTGATATTTGGAGCGTTCCATGATTTCCAATTATTTGATCCCTCTTCCATATTTGCAGCAATACCTATAATAGAATCTTTATTAACGCCATTTCCTAAAAAAGAATATGGGATAAATAATTGTAAATATCCAGCTTTAGAAATAATCTTTAGGCCTAAATTCATAAAATCATTTCCACTTACACCATCATTAAAAACTGAGTTTGCGTGTTGGACATTATATTTTGTAGCCCATCTTCCACTTTCAATCTTATAGTGCGAAATTTTACTATCTGTCGCTCTATCAAAGTTTTCTTGTTCAGTATCTATAAAAAAGTGATAATGTGTGTTATCCAAAATATATGACTTTTCCTTATTAACTTTATCTGTAATAATGTATATACCTTCATTGTCTTTAGCTAATTTTATCGAGTATTTGCGATCAGCATCTTCCCCAACAACACCTAATTCTTGTGAAGATATAACACCTTCTTGTGTTAAAGAAAGTGGTAGTTCATTATTGTTGCCTTGGTAAACATCATTATTTAAACCCAAACGAGGATATGACCATTTATTGTACCATTCAACATCATTTCCAAATAAATTAAACGAACGATCTCCTACTCCTGTATCATGAGATATAACATTAAATCCAAATATTTCATTTTTGTCAGCTTTTAAATATGTATAAGGGAATTCTACTTCAACATAGTGATGATCTCCTTCAACATAATATTTATGTGTTGCTTCTCCTTCTCCGAAGTTATCACCATATTTTTGAGCTTTTTCTATTCCTTGGTATGTAATTTTAAAGTCACTATCTCTTGAATCACTACGATCCATATCAGATGGTTTTGAATCGCCAAAATCCAAGAATAATTCATAATTAAATCCATTTGTGGTTATATCAAAGTCAGCATCATATGTAAATTTTAATCCTGTTAAAGTTCTATATATGTGTCCTTTAACATTATGACCATTTCTAGCTAAAATATTAATATCATCTTGTTGTTTATATAAATCCAAAGTGCCTAATTCAATAACCTTGTTACCATTTTCAATATCAGAAAGATAATCTGCTACGCGATAAGTTTTTTCAACGGCAACATACCCATCTTTTTCTGCTTTAACAACAATTTCTTGATTAACACTTAAGTTATTTATTTCAAAACTTCCGTTTTCTATTGAAGTTGTTTCTTGATTATTTATCGTTATTTTAGCTCCATCAACTCCACCATCAATAACATTTTTTACATCTCCTTTAAAAGTTAGGGTCACATTATCATTAGGTGAATAAAGCATAATATCTTTAGTTAAGGTACCATCAACAATCTCATCTTGTAAATCTATTTCGCGAGTATTATACCCTTCTTTAGAAAAAGATAAGACCTTGCTTGTTTCTTTACCATTTAATATGAGTTTATATTTTCCTTTATCATCAGTTTGAGCTTTCTTTTCATCTAATTTTACTTCAACATTAGCAATAGGTAACATATCTAACGTTGTAACAGTCCCTTCAACTATTGTGCCTGTTACTTTTAAAGAGAAACTATCAAACTTTGTTTCATCTATAGCGCTAGTTGCTTTTATCGTCGTTTCACCGATACCTGTTATTACAAGTAATCCATTATTGACGGTAGCAACACCCTCATCAGAACTATTCCAAACTACTTCTTGGCTTAACTGTTCTGGATCAACAGAAGCTTCTAATTGAATTGGTTCATGATCAACTGTGAGGGTAGTATACTTATTAAGTATTACAACAGCTTCAACACCAACAACAGATGACGATTCACTAACACTCTCTGAAACAGAAACCGATGAAGATTCATTTATTGAAGAACTTGTTTCAGAAGAACTTATAGAATTTTCACTACTTTGAGATGAACTTGTTTGATTATTATTACAAGCAACAACACCTAATGCTGTAAAAGATAAGATTAAACATGTACTTAATACTTTTAATTTATTATTTTTCATAAATTCCTTTCCTTTTATTTTAAATAAATTTTTAATTCATTAGTTTTATTTAACGATGTATCAAATTCGATAATAGCAACGTCGCTAACACGTCCTTCCCCATCAAAAGCAAAAGGGAAAACTTTTTCATTCTTTTCAAACATCGACATTCCTATAGATTTATTATTAAGGGTGACTTTTCTAATATCAGTAAATCCTTCTAATTTATTAAAGCGGAATTTTATATGTCGATTAGAAACTTTTTCATCGCCGTTATAACGACCTTGAGATTCATCAAATTTAATTGTGATACACTTTTCTTCTTCATTATAAGTAGATGAGTATCCACTTGTTCTATAATTACCTTTTTTATAATCTGTAGTCTCATGGTCATCTTCATATAAATAACCATTATCGCTATCTTTCCCTGGATAATAATCATATGTGATATTAGACCAATCTATTTCAGTAGTATTATTAACATCGTCAACGAGAGGAATAATAGATCCTGCCTTGACAAAAATTGGTGATGAAATCATATCACAGGTAAATGTATAACTATTTTTACCACTATAAATTTTGCCATCAAAAACATTTAACCAATTTCCTTCTGGAAGATAAACTTCTTTAGAGAAAAGATTAGATGAGTTCTTATATTGTAGATTTAAATACGCATCATATTGACCATCATAATATTCTATTTTCAAATTATGTTCTTCGCCGCCTTTTAATTCAATAACATCATATGTAACTGAGTCATTAGCAAAGAAACGATCAAATATCAATTTATTATCTAAATATACTCTTACTCCATCATCAACTTTAACTGCTAATTCAACATCTTCATTTGGTTTAATTCTACCTTCAAAAGAAGCCGAGAAATTATCGGAATTAACATTAAATGTTGGAGCGTTTCTTCCCCAGTTAAAATCGATATTATCATATTCTTTTTCTGCAACAGGATTTCCAGATAAATTGGTATTGTTATAATATTTTGCTTGAACTTTACTTGTAAACCAATTAGATGGGAAAATATTATAGATATCATCTGTAATCGGTGCTATTAAAATGTTTTCACCTAACATATATTCATCATCTCTAACCGCATTAATATCATCTTGATATTCAAAATCAAGAGCTCTTAATAAAGGTAATCCAGTTTCATAATTCTCATGAGCTAAGGCATAATATAAAGGCAATAATCTATATCTTAAATTAATGTATTCTCTAGAAATATTTAACGCTTCATCACCATAAAGCCATGGTTGACGATAACGCTCATTATACTTCGATGAATGTGGTCTAAATATTGGAGACAATGCACCATATTGTACCCATCTAGTATATAATTCATTAGATGGGTTGCCATTATGTCCACCGATGTCACTATTTAAATATGGTAAACTATCTATTCCACTTTTAACAATATTAGCAATCTCTTGAGACAAAGAAGCACTTGAGGCATTGATGTCACCTGTCCATTGAATTGAATAGCGATGTGATGCACTGTTATTAATTTTTTGATAAGTTCCATTAGAAATATTATCTGCATTTGACATTATTATTGGTCGACGATAAACATCTCCATCACCGATAGACTTGAAGTATTGTTCTGTTATATCGTGATATAAATACATTCCCCAAGTTTCTGGATAAATGTAATTAGTCGGTGATTTTAAAGCAACTGACCAGTTTCTATCGTACCACCAATAATCTAATCCCATTTCAAGATATGTTGTTAAATTTTGATGACGATATTGAACATCTTCTGGATCTAATAATGAATTACTTCCACTTACTGGTTCAGGATGATCATTGAACATGATATCTATATTTCTATCACCACATTTAGAAAGGAATCCTTCCATATCAGGGAATAAAGATACATTTACATCATATCCTATACCATCCGCTCCATAAGATTTTCTCCAATCAGTATCTATTACCAAATTATCTAAAGGTAAATCATACTTATCATATAAGTCTATTTCTTCTAGTGCAGTTTTTTCTGAATATGCGTAATACTTAGAATCCCAAGATCCTAAAGTAGATAATCTCACCATCTCTGAGCGACCGGTTAATTCTACATACTTTTTTCTTAAAAATTTGGCATCCTTATTTGTTAAAATAACATATAAATCTTGAACATTTTCTTGAATAACAAAATTGTTAAAAATGTTTTCTGTTCCATCAGAATAATAACCTTGTTCTGGAATTTTAATTCTAGGCATATCCATTAAAGCATAGGAATCACCAGTCTTATTAGGTCTAGGTAGCGTACCAGAATTACCAACTGATTTATATTCATAAACTATTTCATCATTTTTAGTAATATAAATTCCATTCAAAGATGTCGTGTTTAAAGGAATATAGATTTTTACTTCGCCTATAGTAATAATACGAAATTCATCATCACTACTTTCTTCAAAAAATACTCCTTTATATTGGTCACGATGCGGAATATAAAAAGTGTTATCATCAAAAAAAGCGTCTTTATGTCTTTTTTCAAATCTAAAAGTATAATCGTCTAAAAGCTGAACTCTAATGTCACCTTCGATAATATTACCTATAGATTTTTCTTTTGTGACAATCGATGACGAGCTCTCTTCACTAGATAATATGCTGCTAGAATTAGAGCCACTTATTAAACTACTAATTTTCGAAGCACTTTCGCACGATACTAGTAAAAAAGAACTTATTATCAACCCACAATAAACAGATTTTTTCATTTTCTTTTCTCCTTTACAATAATAGCATAAATTACATTACCGGTAATGTAAAGGGCTTTCTTTTCATTAAAAGTAATGTTTTTTATTTATCTAAATAAACCGTAAACATTTTAGATTTTATTAAATAATTATTATCGCTTATTGCTTTTTTTACTTCTTCTGTGGCATATTGAGACATTTCACTAGTGTCTGCGTAAATTCCTTTTATCTCCTTATTAGCCTTAATATAATGATGAATTCCATCAAATCCAAAAATATTAAATTTTTTATATTTTTGTCGATTTAAATAGTCCTTTATGTCAATTCCTAACGTATCACAGTATGAAAAAATAAAATCATTATTATTTTCAATTATCTTTTTACATTGAGCAATATTATTATATCCAATAATATATATATCCGGATTTATACCATGCTTATTTAGTTCATCAAAAAAACCATTTTTTCTTCTTATCGCTGTCTCAACATCATCGCTCCAACAAACATAGCATGGCTTTTTATACTTTTTTTCTCTTAAAAATTCTTTTGCAATTAAAACACCGCCATAATAATCATCTGTATACACTGAAGGTATTCCTTCAAACTTTGATATCAATCCGTATAAAACAATTGGAAAATGCCTTTTCTTTAAAAAATTATAAGTTTCTTCTGTTAAATCTTGAAAAGAAATAATCGCACCAACTTGATAATTTAATAAATATTTAAAGAAATCAAAATCTAAATATCCAGATTCTGTCAAAATTGTTATAGCTAAATATCCATTTTCTCTTAATTTTTTTATTAGATTATCAATTTGAATCGCATAGTAAGAATTTATTAAATCACACGTTACTATCCCGATTAATTTTGATTTATTCTCTCTTAAAAAAATTGAAAGATTATTAGGTATGTACCCCATTTCTGTCGCTTTGTTTTTTATTTTTTCTTTCAATTCAACACTTATATCGTCAAGATCTCTTAACGCATGAGAAACTGTATTTTTACTAACTTGCAGTGCATCTGCAATATCTTGAAGAACAACTCGTTTAATCATATATATATTTTATAGTAATCATAGAGTTCTTGACTAGTATTAATTTATATATTATTAATATCCTTACTTTTTAATTTATTTTCACGACCTTTCCATTTTATTTTTTTATACACGTGTAACCATTTTTATGTTATATTGATATAGGTGATTAAAAATGAATAAAAGAGGACAAAAAACAAAAGAAATAATCAAAATTAATTTTTTAAAATTAATTGAAAATCGAGAGCCTGATCAAATAACGGTTTCTGAATTATGTAAATTTACTGGAATTCATAGAAAAACTTTCTATTCACACTACAAAAATATTAGTGACATTCTCGATGAATTATATGATGATTTAGTAAATGAATTAGGCGTTCTATATACCGAATATTTAATCGGCGCCTTAAATGACTTTACGATGCTTTTTGATTATATAAATCATTTTATTAAAAATAATTTAAATTACTATTCTTTACTTGCTAAATCAAAACAATATATTATCTTTGTAAATAGAATTGATAAAATGTTTGCCAGCAATATTCTTACAACATATAGTCAAAAATTTAATAATTTTGGTCCTATTGACAAATACTCTCTTTTCTTTTTAATATCTGGAATATCATCTTTATATGTCAATTGGATTTCTAACCCTACTCAATGTCCAATCGAGCATATTTCTAACGTTAGTATAGATATGTGTAATCAAATTTTTAAACTAAGCTCAAAGAATTCAATGGAGAAATAAATATGGAAAAAATAGAAAATAAATTTATACGTTATGTAAAAATTGATACTGAATCAAGTGAAACTTCTTTCACTTATCCTTCAACAGATAAGCAATTAAAATTAGCTAATCTATTAAAAGATGAGTTAATCGACATGGGTATCAAAAATGCTTATGTCGATGAATTTGGATTGGTATACGCTCAAATTGATGGTGATAATTCTCTACCAAAAATCGGATTAATCGCTCATATGGATACTGCACCGACAATTCGTGGAGGTAATTTTGAGCCACGTTTTGTTTATAATTACAATGGTGATGATATTAAACTTAATAACCAATATACATTATCATCAAATCAATTTCCTCATCTAAAAAAATTGGTTGGAAAAACTTTAATTGTCACCGATGGAGAACATTTACTCGGGGGCGATGATAAAGCTGGTATAGCTATAATCATGTCACTTTGTGAATATTATAGCAAAGTAAAAATAAATCATGCCCCTATAAGAATATGTTTTACTCCAGATGAAGAAATTGGCGCAGGTGCTGATCATTTTTCTTGTGAAAAAATGGATGCTGATATCGCTTATACTTTAGATGGTGGTGATATAGAGGAAATAAATTTTGAAAACTTCAACGCTGCCTCTTGTCATGTATCAATTAAAGGTGTAGGAATTCACCCTGGTTCTGCTAAAGATATAATGGTTAACGCTTGTTTGTTAGCTATGGAATTTAATTCCTTATTAGATCCTAATGCCATCCCTTCAAAAACTGAATTATATCAAGGCTTTAACCATTTGGATTATATCAAAGGAGATGTCGAATCTTGTGAATTAGATTATATTATTCGAAATCATGACGAGAAATTATTAAAAAAACAAGAGCAAGAATTTATTAAAGCTCAAGAAATAATAAAAAATAAATATCCAACATGTGCAATAGAGGTAACACTTAAGGAGCAATATAGAAATATGAAATATTATTTTGAAAAAGATTCTAAAGCTCTTGATTTAATAACCGCCGCCTACAAAAAAGTCGATCAAAAATATCATTTTGATCCAATTAGAGGTGGCACTGATGGCGCTAGAATAACATATATGGGATTACCATGTCCTAATATTGGAACTGGCGATTATTGTTGCCATGGTAGATATGAACATGTTGTTGTCGAACAAATGTATCAAATGTTCAACATATGTAAAGCTCTTTTAGAATTTTAAGATATAGTTACAACACCAGCATTATTTATCGTTATATAAATAACTTCACCAGCATTATTTACTTCCATATAAATTGGAATCTTAAATTCATCAAAATAATATAAACCATACTCTATTAAAAATAGTTCTGTTTGTTTTGTTGTGCAGCTAAAAAATATAATTAAAGTATCTTTGTTAAAATAAGCATGAAAATCATTAACTTTATCTTCATTATATATTGCAATCGTTTTCTCATATGAGATAGGTTGATTTTCTTGACTATAAAAAGTTATTGAAACAAGAAAAAAAGATAGAATGAGCATCGATATAATCATTCCTATAAATAAAATAGTATTATTTAAAATATAACCAAAAGATATGCGTTTTTTCATATCTTTTATTTTGTCCTTATTTTTTTCGTTTATTACTAAAATAATCTTTTACGATTTGTTTACACTCTAGTTCTTTAACACCTGAACTAATAAATGGATAATGATTCAATTTAGGTATTTGAAAAAAATCAAAAAGTCCTCCACAAGCACCTTGCTTTTCATCTGACGCACCATATACAATCCTTTTAATATGCGCTTGTTGAATTGCTGAAGCACACATCGGGCATGGTTCAATGGTTACATATAAAACACAATTATCTAATCTTTCATTTTTAAAAAAGTCATTTGCTTTTTTCATAATATTTATTTCCGCATGACCAAAAATATCTTTATTTTGTCTTCGCGTATTATGTCCTTGAGCGATTATTTTATTATCACACACTAAAACACAACCTATTGGCACTTCATCTTCTTCAAACGCTTTCTTAGCTTCTGACAGCGCTATGTTCATAAAATATTCATCATTTAACATAAATATAAAAAACCACCGCACAGACAATAAAAGTTTAAGGCTGCTACCTCCCGGTCCTGACCTGGTTCGCCTTATTGAATCGCGATGGCAATATTATTATACAAGAAATTTAAAAAAATTAAACCTATATTATTTTTTTTATTAATTATCTACATTTGCATAAAAAAACGAACTATTCTCCATAGTTCGTTTATAAAATATTTTATTAATAATTATTGTTATCAGCTAATTCAAAATATGCTTGTGGATGTAAGCAAACTGGGCATACCTTAGGTGCTGCTTCACTAATTACGATACAGCCACAATTTCTACATTTCCAAGTATGAATACCTGTTTTCTTTTTAAAGACTTCTAAATTTTCAACATTCTTTAATAAAGCAAGATATCTTTCTTCATGGTGCTTTTCAATTTCACCAACCATTCTAAATTGAGCCGCTAAACGTTTGAATCCTTCTTCTTCAGCAACTTTTGCAAACTCAGCATACATTTCTGTCCATTCATAGTTTTCACCTTCTGCTGCTTGTTTTAAACATTCAGCGGTATCGCCTAATTCACCACCATTAAGTGCTTTGAACCATAATTTAGCATGTTCTTTTTCATTGTCTGCTGTTTCTAAAAATAATGCAGCAATTTGTTCATAGCCTTCTTTTTTTGCTTTTGATGCAAAATAGGTATATTTGTTTCTTGCTTGAGATTCACCTGCAAACGCGGTTTGCAAATTCTTCTCTGTTCTTGTTCCTGTTAATTCTTTGTTTTCTAATTTAGCCATATTTCCTCCTATAAAAAATTAACTCTTTGAGCATTCAGCACAAATTCCATGAAAAAATGTTTCACAACTATCTATGTTATTACCATAACTATCAATGAATTTAATGAATGGTTTTGTTACTTCTTCATCCCAAATCTTTTGACACTTATCGCATATAAAATGATTATGATGATAAAGATTCTTATCAAAATAATCAGCATGATATGGCAATTTTATTCTTTTTAAAAATCCATTATCTGCGAGATAGTTTAAGTTGTTATATACTGTTGCATAGACCAAATTGTATCCTTTGTTTCTTAAAGATAAAAATACCTCTTCAGCCGTTATGTGTCCATCACATTTTTTAACAACATCCAAAACTAATTTCCTTTTGTCTGTCATGAATCTCCTTTTTAAAACTATTCTAATTCTAATTTAATCTCTAACTATTTTTTTGTCAAGTATTAACTCTTTATAATCTTTAACTAATTTCGTTTTTTTCAAGAGCATTCAGCATAATCTCTGCACTTTTAATATTTGTGGCTAATGGTGTATTAGTGACATCACATAATCTTAATAAAGCTGACACATCTGGTTCATGTGGTTGAGCGGTTAATGGATCTCTTAAAAATATAACCAAATCTAACTCGCCACACGCGATCATTGAACCGATTTGTTGATCTCCACCTAAAGGCCCTGATTTCATACGATTTATTTTTAATTTAGTTTCTCCCATTACCAAAGTTCCGGTTGTTCCTGTGGCATAGAGATCATGCTTTGCTAATGTATCTTTATACCTTATAGATAATTTTATCATTTCATCTTTCTTTTTATCATGTGCAATTAACGCTATTTTCATATTTCACCTCCCAAATAGATTATAGCATGCTATTAGATAAAAATAATATTTAAAAACATAAATCTAAAATCATCATTAAAAGAAAGCCAAGTATAAAACTTAAATTAATAATTCTTTTCTCTTTAGCGTGCGATGTATATACTATTAATTCATCAATTATAACATATATCATTGCTCCTGCACCAAAGCAAAGAGACCATGGCATAAGGTAAACCATTTTCGTAGCTAATAAAAGTCCTATAATAGCAAACACCGGTTCAACAAACCCCGATAGACACGAAAGAGCAAAAGCTTTTTTCTTGCTATTCAAAGAATCTTCTAGTGGTAAAGCCAAAGCTGCGCCCTCTGGAAAGTTTTGAATACCTATCCCTAATGCAAATATTAAGCCAGATAAAATTGTTACATCTTGATAATTTGATAACGCTAAACCGAAAGTTAAACCGACAGAAAGCCCTTCGGGAATATTGTGAATTGTTACTGCCGTAAATAATTTTTTGTCTCTAAAATCTATCTTTTCATTTTTTGTTCTTTTACTAATAACAATATCAAAAACTAATATAAAAATTGAGCCTAAAATTATTCCACCCGTGGCGGGTAAAGCATGAGAAATGTTAAGCATATCTGAATAAGTAAAACTTGGTATTAATAAAGAAAAGAAAGAAGCTGCCAACATTACTCCACCAGCAAAACCTAAAAACAAATTTTTGGATTTAGCTGTTTCTCTTTTTTTCTTTATAAAAACCGCACATGATCCAAGACATGTCATAAAAAAAATAAAAAATATTCCTGCAAAAGCGTAAATTAAATCATTCATACCAAAATAAAATATGACGATTTATTTTAAAGGTTCTTTTTATTGAAGAATACCATTAAAATGAACTATAATGTGCTTGTGCCTATTGGAGATTATATGCAAGAAATTAAAAACCAACCCCTTAGAAATCGAGGAATAAAAACAAAAAATAATATTATCGCGGTCGCCTTTAAATCTTTTTTTAAAAACGGATATAAGAAAACCACTACCATCAAAATTGCTAAGGAAGCTGGCGTATCAATCGGCATAGTATACTCTTATTTTAAAGATAAAGATGAATTATTAGAACTATGGTTGAATTCTCTTTTAAAAAAAAGTGATGAATATTTTTATAATCAATTTAAATTAAGAATATATGATGTCGAATTATTCTTAATAATTGGTAACATTCTAGAAAAACTTTGTGACTCATTTTTTTGCTCACCAATAGTTAATGAAAAAGATGAAAAATTAACAAAAATATTAAATAATTTTTATTTAAAAGAAGAAAAAATCTTTATGAATGCTTGCAACGATTCTAACATTTTTGTTAAACATCAAAACGAGACAGCTCATATCATTTTTAATTTAATAAAATCTTATAGCGAAGATTTAAAAAACACTAAAAGCCGACTTAATCAAGATGTTTTAAAAGACCAATATGTTATTAGCATCTACTCTTTATTAAAATAAATTTAAATTGCCCAAACTCCATTTTTGAATATTTGATATTCTTTTCCATTTTTGTCATAACCGACAATATCTAAATCATCACTACCAATCATAAAATCAACATGGATTAAAGAATCGTTAAAACCTAACGCAATCATTTCTTCTTTTGTCATTGATTCATAGTTTTTCATATTATCTTCAAATGCTTCTCCAAACGCCAAGTGGCAACAAGCATTTTCATCAAATAACGTATTATAAAAAAGCAAACCTGTCTGATTAATTGGCGAATTAAAAGGTACCAATGCAACTTCACCTAAATAATGAGATCCTTCATCTGTTTCAATCGCTTTTTTCAATACGTCTTCATTCTTTTCTGCTTCAACTTTAATAATTCTTCCGTCTTTGAAATATACTTTGAAATTTTCGATAACTTTACCATTGTAAGAAAGTGGTTTTGTCGAGACCACAACACCATTTACACCATCTCTTTTTGGCATGGTGAAAACTTCTTCAGTTGGCATATTAGCACAATACTCAATATTTTTTAATGATTTACTTCTGGCGCTCAACCATACATGGTTTGGTTGCAATTTTAAAGTTAAATCTGTTCCATTTTTTGAACTATATTTTAAATAATCTAAATTAATATCATTTAATATATTAGCTTTTTCCTTTAGATACGAGATATGCTTTTCCCAAGCTTTCACTGGATTTTTATCTATTCGCATAGTTTTTAAAATAGCTTTCAACAATTTTTCTTGGGCTTTTGCTGGTTTGTCTTCAGGAAAAACCTTTTTCGCCCATGAAAGCGATGGAACGGCAATAATTACCCATTGATCGTACATATTTTCAATATCACGATATGG
The DNA here is from genome assembly GCA_902493275.1 of uncultured Bacillota bacterium. GTDB lineage: Bacteria > Bacillota_I > Bacilli_A > RFN20 > CAG-449 > CAG-449. The sequence goes on from CABUOQ010000018.1 coordinate 18,597, forward strand.
TTTTATCGCTTTTCTTCTTTCGATATTAGCATTCATAATCTTATCCATATCACAACCATTATATGCATCCGGATCTTCATCTTCGATATATATTAAGGCTGGGCATATTTCACTTCTTCTTTTGGACTTTTCAATTTCCCACTTTTCAATATTTTTTAAAGTGGATTCACTTTGATAAGTATAATGTAATCTATTTATATCTTCATTAGACCATTCAACAGTAACTTTATTTGCACCACATTTATAACATTGTTCAACTATTGCGTTAGCTAATTTTACTTGATTAGTTGAGCAAAATATCACTGCATCTTGTCCTTTTTGTAAATTAACTCCAATTTTAACTGCCGCTAAAGCGATTTTTCTACATGTCTCTTTGTTCATCTCTATACTCCTTTAATAATAAAAAATACAACATTATCATAGAATATTTTTCTCTTTAAAACAAAAAAATTAAACATAAATTATTCTTTAATTCATTTAATATTTAAAAAAAAGATAATATATGTTATAAAATAAGTGGATTATTTAAAGCGAAAAGGAAAGTATTATTGCTATGAAAAATAAAAATTACACTATCTTCTTAATAGAATCTTTATTAAATATTTTTGTATCTATTTGGATATTAATCTCCGCTATTTTAGATATGACAATAAAGTCCCAAACCTTTAAAGTGAACATTATTTTAACAATTGTATCCTCATTATTTTTGTTAATTTCTATTTTTAATTTAATTATTACTTTAAGAAAAAAGATAATATCTACTTTATTGACTAATGTCTTTTCTATAGTTTTATCTATTTTAATTGTAGTTTCTTTAGTGTTAAAATTAATTAATATCAATCTTATTTTTTTGATATTATTTTTTGCAGATGTTTTAGTTTCAATAATATTTCATATTCTTACATTATCTGACGATGCTTTTTCAACAAATAAATACCCTCATTTAAAAAGAAATAGAGTAAAATCACCTACTTGCACCATCCAAATATCTACAGAATATTTAGTAAAGGAATCTTATACACCAGAAGAAGCTGAAAGAACCATAAAACAACTATACTCACTTCATGAAAACGATGGCTTTTCTATGAAAGACTACGAAATGATAAAAGAAAAAATCTTAAAAAATACTAAAAATGATTAAAATATTAGTAATATCTGATACTCATCAAGACATTAATATAATAAAGAAAATATCATTAACTCATCAAAATTTTGATTACTTTCTTCATCTTGGAGATTCAGAACTTCCGCCTTCTTTAATATTGCCTTTTGTTGGAGTAAAAGGAAATTGTGATTATGGATTAGATTATCCAACATCAAAAAGAATCAAAACACCATTTGGAGATATTTATATGGAACACGGGAATACTTTTATCGATAGAGATTATATTTTAAAAACTAATGCGAGAATATTCTTATGTGGCCATAGTCATGTTCATGATTTAAAGAAAATAGACGATGATCATTATTTTGCTAATCCCGGATCTACAACAAGGCCAAGAGATGGCACAGAAGGAACTTATTTAGAAATATATTTAGATAATAATTATATTGATTTTAAATTTAGAAAAATTGATTATTAATTACATACTTTGTTTTAATTGTTTTTTTAGAATGTTATTGATATTATTTTTAAGTATTGTAGAAAATAAAATTATGCTAGACGTATTTATTGATTCATTATTAGATAGTTTAAAAGTGTTAGGAATCGTTTTTGTTTTCTATATTGTTTTTTCATTCTTTGAAAGTAAACTCGCAGAAAAGTTACAAAAGAACAAAAAACTTTCACCTTTTTTAGGTAGTTTATTTGGAATTATTCCTCAATGTGGCTTTTCAGTTGTTGCTAGTGATTTATATATAAAACAACATATTACAATGGGAACGCTTATCGCTGTTTTTATTGCTTGTAGTGATGAAGCTTTACCTATTTTATTATCTAATCCAGATAAAATATTATCCGCTATACCTTTAATTATAATAAAATTTATTTTAGGTTTTGTTGTGGGATATATCGTAGATATCATTATGGTCCATAATAAAGAAAAAGTTAAAGAGCATCACACCCATTGTCATCATCACGAAGAAATTCATGTCGGTTGCTGTCATCATGAAATAGATAATGAAAACGAAAATAAAATTCATCAACATCTAATCCATCCTTTAATTCATTCTTTAAAAATCTTTTTATATGTATTTATAATAACATTTTTATTTGGAATACTTATATATCTTATCGGTGAAGAAACAATCAATCAATTTTTAATTAATAGTCGCTATATTGCTCCAGTATTTACCATTATCATTGGCTTGATACCAAATTGTGCTTCTTCAGTCATTATAACTAATTTATACTTATTAGGAGGTATTTCTTTTGGGGCTTGCCTTTCTGGATTAATTGTCAATGCGGGACTTGGAATGTTCTTTTTATTAAAAAATAAAGAAAATTGTAAAAACTCATTAATAATTTTAGCAATTCTTATCGGTGTTGGTCTATTAGCTGGATATGTTTGCGAGTTTGTTTCATTATTGATAAAATAATTTTATATGGATGACATTAAAGAACTTAGAAAAAAAATAAATATCATTGATAAAAAATTATTTAATCTCTATCAAGAAAGATTAAATATTTCTGAAAAAATTGGAGATTATAAAAAAAGCAATAATTTTCCTGTTTTTGATAAACAACGTGAAGAAGAAATAAAAAAATTACACTATGAAAATATAGACAATTTTTATCTTCCTTTTTTTTCACAATTTTATGAAAATATCCTTTATTCTTCTAAAGAACTACAATATCTAAGACAATTATCACCATTATTAAAAAGAGTTATTGAAATAACTAAAGGGGCTTCTTTACTTTTAAATGATAATTTTGAAACATCATCAAAAACATCTAAAGATAACCTAGTAACTTCAAATGATATACGTGTTCAAGATTATTTAATTTCTGAATTAAAAAAAATAACTCCAACTTACAAATTTTTTGCTGAAGAAAACTTACAAGAGATATTTGACAAAGAAGATTTTGTTTGGGTAATAGATCCGATAGATGGAACAGCAAATTATGTGCATGGTTTAAATTTATCGGTGATTTCTATTGCTCTAGTACATAATAATCACCCCGTATTAGGAATAACATATAATCCATTTACAAAAGATATATTTTTTGCAGAAGAAGGTAAAGGGGCATACCATAATTATCAAAAGATAAGTGTTTCCAATAAAAAATTTGAAGACTGCATATTTTTTACCGCATGGTCTTTGTATGATAAATCTTTAGCGGAAAAAACTTTTGAAATTTCCAAAAAAATCTATGAACAAGTTTCCGATATAAGACGTTTAGGATCATGTGCTTTAGAATTATCATATTTAAGTGCTGGTTTGGGAGATTTATATTTTGAAATAAAATTATTTCCTTGGGATTTTTCAGCTGGTGAGCTCTTAATAAAAGAAGCTGGTGGATTTATTTGCTCTTTAGAAAACGAAATTTCTCACCAAAAAAAACAAGCTATAATAGCCGCTAATAGTGAAGAAAATTTATATAAACTCAAAGAAATAATCAATTTATATTTCACTAAAAATTTAGAGTAAAAAACTATCTAGTGCTTGTTGTATTCCACCTGCGGTTAAAGCAAATAAACAAAACCACAAAACCGCTATACCCATAAAAAGAACTAACAATAAAATTATTTTAATTATCACCTTTATATGTGCTCTTATTATCACTGCATTAGAAAAAATGTTTATAGCAATTAGCATTCCCGCTAAAGCACCACCAACAATTCCACCCATTACACCAAAAACAGCTAAAATTAATGGAAATAATATTGTAATATATTCATACCATTTATTAGAAACAATGCCTATTTTTTCTCCATTTGATGAAACTAAGCTAATACCTCTAACATAATCGCCTTTTATTTTATAAGTCTTATCTTCATCTGGATGTTTAAAAGTGTTATTTTTTATTTGTTCACAATCTTTATCATTGATTGATAAACACCTTTTCCCTGAAATAATTCCTTCTTGATAAACAAAAATATCATTATTAACTTCTTTTTTAAACAACAACATAAAAACTCCAATTAACTAATACTATTTTACCTTGTAGTTTTTATTTTTACAATATCTATTATTTCAAAAAAAAGTTACTTTTAAGAAACTAGTTCAATAAAAGTAACCTTATATTTATTTGATATATTTTATGTTTATTTGACGCTCTTTACCGACTCCAGAAGATTCCGTTTTAATATGAGGCATTCCTGCTAATGCATTATGTATTGCTCTTCTTTCATCAGCTGGCATTGGATCTAACGCAACATCTGTATGTGTTTTTTCAACTTCATGCGCTAGTCTTCTTGCAATCGCAATGATTTTATTATATTTTTCTTGCTTATAACCATTGATATCTAATAAAACTCTAAATCTCTTTTTAAATTTATTATTTACAGCTAATTTTGTTAATTCATTTAATGCCTGTAAAGATCTTCCATTTTTACCAATTAAAATAGGATTTCTATCTGATTCTATTTTTAAATTAATAACGCCTTCTCTTAATGAAGGAGTAACTTTACAATCAAAACCTAAAGCTTTTATACCATTTTCAACATATTGTTTAGAAAATTCTATTACATCCATTATAGTGTAAACATCTATAATTGTTTTTTCTTCTGTTTGTTCAATTAATAAATAATCAATATCATCAATAGAGCAATATTCTGCTTCTGCTGCGATTTTAATTGCATCTTCTAAATTTTTACCTGTATATTGCATTTTACTTCCTCCGTTTATTTATTTTTATATTTGACATATCCTGAATTCTTACTTCTTTTTTGAGAAATAGATGACATAATTAATGATTGCGTCAATGAAATTAAAGCTGAAACAAACCAATAAATAGCCATTGCAATAGGTAATGTCGCACCCATAAATATAATCATTGCTAACATAACATAGTTCATGATTTTCATTTGCGTATTAGTACTATTCTTTGAAGCGCTCTTATTTAATTTAGTAACATTCTTCTCATTTCTCTTCTTTTGAAGATATTGAGGTAGCAACATAGATACTGCTTGCATAACTGACATAAGTACAAATATTATAATTGCTACAACAGACGGAATTCCTTGCCAGTGAGTAACAGCATTCCAAGAATTATCTGATAAATGTAAACCAAATATTTGACCCTCTCTTAAAATTGCAGAACCAGACATAGCACCCCAAACAGCAATAAATATTGGGAATTGGAAAATCATGATAATAAACATACCAAATGGATTAACTCCATTTTTCTTGTATATTGCCATTTGTTCTTGCGCCATCATTTGTTTCTCGTATTCATTTGTATTAGCGTTAGGATATTTTTGTTGTAAAGCTTCAAGTTCTGGACCCATATCAGTCATTCTTTGCTGAGACAAAGTTTGTTTAAAAGTACAGGCGGTTAATACACCTCTAACAATTAAAGTAACTAAAAATATCGCTAATAATGTTCCAAACCATCCCATAGAACTAAATCCTATTGTGAAATAGTAAAGCATGGTTGAAATTGGCCATACTAATAATCCTTCTATTAATCCTAACTTAAAAGCATCGCCCCAAGACTTACCCTCAAGTTTTAATCCATCAAATTCTCTATCAACAGGGGTGATACATGCAGTAATAGTCGCGGTATACGAATTATATTTATTTTTCATTTGACTATAGAAATAATCAGATCCAACATCTCTAATAGTTAATCCTTTATTTAACGCTTCTTTTTTCCATTTATCAAAATTTGACCAAGTATCATTAATATTAGTTGAAAATTCTTTTGCATATTTGACAAGTGCATACTCATTTGTATTAACAAAAGCTTTTCTAATATCTTGATTTGAAATTAGAGCTTCGGCTCCAATCTCTTGATAAGTTTTTACTATCTCTTGTTCATTTTCTATAAAAGTTAATGTATATGTATAATATTCATTAACAATTGTAGCCGCTACATTTTCTTCGATATAATTAAAGAACGCTTCTGTTGGTGCATAATAGCTACCTGTTTCATTAACTGTATTAACTATTTGCTGTAGATTTGTTTCTCCATTATTGTTAACTGTAGTTTCATAGACATACATCATATTTACTTTATCTTGAATAGTGCAAAATGATTTAGTACATCCACTAAGCAACGCTACTCCCATGAATAAAAGACCAATTTTCCATTTTTTTGATTTATTCATTAGTCATTCCTCCAATTTTTAATAACATTTTTTTTAATTCTTCAAGATTATCATGATAATTATTATTTAAAAATTTTCTTCTAACAATTATAACAAAATCTAAATGAATTATATTTTCAAATCTTTCTATTTCTACAATCATTGATCGAACCTGACGTCTTATTTTAACCCGCATTACAGCATTTCCTAATTTTTTAGAAGCGGAAATTCCATATCTAGATTCTTGTTTGTCGTTTGATAAATAGTAGATAACGAAGATATTTGAACTAATTTTTTTCTTTGCTGCGATAACTTTCTGGAAATCCTGTTTTGTTTTAACTCTTTTTTCTTTTTTCATTAAAATTTCCTTTTTTTTAAAAACCACTAGGAGCATACATCCCCTAGTGGTTTAAGTTTTAAGTAAACAGAGATTATGCAGATAAAACTTTTCTGCCTTTTAATCTTCTTCTAGCTAACACTTTTCTACCGTTTGGGGTTGCCATTCTTGCGCGAAACCCATTGACGGATGTGTGTTTTCTTTTACTTGGTTGATACGTTCTTTTCACTTGATACACCTCCGATTGATACTAACATACACGAAGATTATATATATATATAATTAATAAGTCAACAATTAATAAACTTATTGTTTATTTTTAATTTATATACTTTTATTGTTGAGTTTTACTATTTAATCATCAATGTTTTTGACATATTATCAACATATCAACTTAAAATGAATATTTTAAACAATTTATTCAATTTGTTTGTCAATACTTTTTGATATTTTTTTGTATTTTATATCTTTTAACACTGATGTTTATAAATTGTTTTTATATGTGGATAAAATGTAATAAATTCGTATCTTTAGGTATTTTTTTATATTTATATCTTTATATTTTGTTGATAATTTTCCACAATTATAACATATAGTTTTCCACATACAAAATTATCAACACTTTTCAATAAAAAAATTTGTTAATAACTCATAAAATCGCTAATTATAGCCATATTCTTCTTCTTTCAAATGTTGATAACTTTTTTTGTTGATTTTTTTACAATAATTTTCATTAATTTATGTTATCATTTTATAAGATATCAGAGGGGAATTTATTATGCCTGTATCAATTAATCAACAAAACGCTTTATGGAAAAAAATATTAGGGGAAGTTGAAAAAAATCTATCTAAAGATCGTCATTTATTTCAAACTTTTTTTGCCGAAACTAAGCTAATCAATATGAGCGAGGACACTTTAACAATTCAAATCAATTCCTTACTTAGCAAAACTTTTTTATCACAAAGTAATACTTGTAGTGATATGCTAAAATCCACGATTAAAGCTATCACTGGAAAAAATTATAAGTTATCTTTTGTGCTTGAAGATGAAATACCAAAGAAAGAAGATACAAAAGTTAGCGTTGATAATTTTAATTACTCCAATAATCATACATTTTTTTCAAATTGCAAATTAAATCCAAAGTATACATTTGACAATTTTGTTGTCGGAGATTGTAATCGCGAAGCGGTGAGAGCTGCTTTAGTTGTATCAAATACACCTGGAGCAACATATAACCCTTTATTTATTTATTCAAAATCAGGTCTTGGAAAAACTCATTTACTTCACGCTATTGGAAATTATTATCAAGAAAAACATCCATATAGTCGTGTTTTATATATAACTACTGATAGTTTTATCGATGAGTTTGTAAAATATGTAAATGGATCTCAAGATAATCAAAGTCTACGTGATTTTTTCAAAACTGTAGATTTATTATTAGTCGACGATATTCAATTTCTTTCCGATAAAGTTAAAACAGCAGAAATGTTTTTCTATATTTTTAATTCTTTAGTCAATAACGGAAAGCAAATTGTTTTAACATCTGATCGCCATCCTAATGAATTAAAAGGTTTAGAAGATCGTTTAGTATCTCGCTTTAATATGGGTTTATCTGTTAATATTCAAAATCCTGATACAGAAACTTTATTAGAGATTTTAAAACGAAAAATATCATCTCATGGTTTAGTAGTAAATAATTATGATGAAGATGGCTTATTATTTTTAGCGGAAACCTTCTCAAAAAATGTTAGAGAGCTTGAAGGTGCATTAAATAGAGTTCTTTTTTATACCGTTTCATTAACTGGAAATGAAAAAGTTTCGCTTGAAAAAATAAAGGAAACTGTCGATGTGATGATTCCTTCAAACAAAAAGAAGGATATAACTGAGGAAGATGTTATTCGAGCTGTTGCAAAATACTATAATATTTCTAGTGAACAAATAACTTCATCAGTTAGAACAGCGCAAATAGCTTTAAGCAGAAGAATTGCTATGTATCTTTGCCGTTATTTAATCGGCTCATCTTATTTAAAAATAGGAGCAGCTTTCTCTCGTGATCATTCTACGGTCATTACTGGTGTAGAAAAAGTGGAAAAAGAGTTGAAAAAAGATCAGCGTCTAGCAACTGCTATTAATGAAATAAAAAAGAGCCTAAAAAAGTAGTTTTTTTATAAAAATAATGGTAAAATAATTATTGTAAAATAAGACTAAAAATAGACTTATCCACATTATCCACATAGCTTATTATAATTATAAATAAAAGGAGAATAATTAATATATGAAATTTACAATCGATAGAGCAAGATTTTTAAAAGTGTTAAATACTGTTAGTATCGCTATAGTTCCAAAATCACCAACACCAGCATATTTAAATTTTAAAATAGATATGCTTGATGATAGACTACAAGTTACTGGTTGCAATGGAGAATTAACAATTACTTCATTTTGTCCGATAAAAGAAAATGATAAGAACTTAATTACTGATTATGAAGTAGGATCTACATTAATATCAGCTAAATTTCTTTTAGATATTATTAGAAGTATCGATTCAGATAGTGTTTCTATTGAAATAGTAGACAATGTTATAGCACGTATTTCAAATAATAAGTATCAATCTAAATTAAATTCAATTCCTGCAAGTGAATATCCTGATTTAGATTTAAAAAAACAAGGATCGTCAATTATAGTTCCAGCAGATGATTTAAAAAAGATTATTTCACAAACAGCTTTTGCAGCATCAACAAAAGAAGGAAGACCAGTTCTAACCGCAATTAATGCTTTTGCTGATGGAAAAACTATAAATTTTATTGCTACTGATAGTTATCGATTATCTAAGAAAACTTATGAATTGAATCAAGATTTTTCTATTCTTGCTAATATACCAGTAAAAACGTTAAATGAGGTTTCTAAGTTAATAGATGGTGGAGACATAGAAATTAATATTTCTCGTAACAAAGTTGTATTTGAATATAAAGAAACCACTATTTATTCAAGATTAATAGCAGGTGATTTCCCAAAAACTTCAAATATGTTCCCAAATAATTATCCTTATATTTTACAAGTTAATTCTGACGCCTTTATATCAGCAATGCAACGTGTTTCTTTATTAGCGGTTGAAAGAGAAAATATTGTTAAATTAAATGTTTCTAGTGATGAATGTGTCATTTCCTCTAAATCAGAGCAAATAGGATCAGCAAGTGAAAATATAGATGAATATCGTTATACAGGAGATCGTTTTGAAATATCGTTTAATGTTAATTATGTCATAGACGCTATCAAAGCTGCTCAAAGCGAGGATGTCGTGTTATCTTTTGTTGGTGAGATGTCAGCTTTTAGAGTTACTTCTCCAACGGATGAAAGTATTGTGCAGATTGTTACACCAGTAAGATCTTATTATTAAAAACTTGAAATTAATAGAGCAAAAATTGCTCTATTTTTTTTATGTTATGAGAAAAAGTAGTTTTTTATAAAATCAACTACTTTTTTTGTGATTTATTTTGATAAAAAAAGTAGTAATTATTTATTTTAATAAATAAAAATGATATAATTCTATAGTAAGTTTGCGTTAAAATACAAGAGGAGAGACAATGAAGATAATAAAAATTCATTCAGAGTACATTGAACTTCAGCAACTTCTAAAAATGACATCATTAATTCAAACAGGAGGAGGAGCTAAATTTTTTTTGGCCAATAACCTTGTTATAGTGAATGGTGAAAATGAAAATCGTCGAGGAAAAAAATTATATCCCGGTGATAAAGTTGAAATTCAAAAAAAAGTATATCTTTTAGAAAAAGATGTGGGTTAAAGAATTATCGTTAAGAAACTTTAGAAACTATAATAATTTAAATTTAAAATTTGAAAAAGGAGTCAATTACATACAAGGAAATAACGGGGAAGGAAAAACCTCACTCGTTGAAGCTATTGGGTTATTACCTCTTTGTAAATCTATTCGTCAATCTGAGGAAAAAGATATTATAAAAATAAATGAAGATTTCTTAAGTGTTGAAGCTTTAATTGAAAGTGAACATGAAGAAAAATTAAAAATTGTAATATCTACAAATGGAAAGATGATTGAAAGTAATGGCGTAGAGGTCAAAAGAGTATCAGATATCGCAGGAATTGTAAAAGTGGTATCATTCTTACCTAGAGATGTTGAATTGTTTAAAGAGACGCCTTTAAAACGAAGAAAGTTTATAGATTCTAATATTTCTATGCTTAATAAAAAATATTTATTATGTTTGAGCGAATATAATAAATACCTAAATGAAATCAGAACTCTTATAAAAAATAATGATTTTGATAAAACATTGCTTCAAGTATTGGTACAAGAACTTACAAAAAGAGGATTGTTTATTCAAAAAAAGCGAAGAGAGTTTGTATCTTTGATAAATCAAGAGATAAAAACGGTTGCTTCTTACTTAGAAAACAATCAAACAACTATGGAATTAGTGTATTGTCCTTCTATCTTAGAGATGGAACAAGATAAATATAGTAATTTTGTATATCAATCCTTATTATCAAATTTACAAAATAAGTTAAGTAATAGGATTCAAATATTAGGAATTCATGGTGATGATTTACAGTTCGAATATAATAAAACTGATTTATCAACCTTTGGTTCTCAAGGTCAAAATAGGTTATCTGTGATTTGTTTAAAATTGACTTTATTTAAAATTATGAAGGAAAAATTTAAATCAGAACCTATTGTCATTCTAGATGATGTGCTATCTGAATTAGATAACCTTCATCAAGAAAAATTAATTAATTTATTAACTAGAATTGAACAAGTGTTTATCACTGGTACAACGATTCAAATAAAAGACGATTATACTTTGTTTACAGCTATTAACAATACCGTGAGGAGGAACTTATGATGGAAAATGAAGAATTAGAAAAGGAAAAGGGAAATCTTATTCCTGATGAAGAAAAGGCTAAGGCTGATTATAACGCAAGTGATATTCAGGTCTTAGAAGGACTTGAGGCTGTTAGAAAAAGACCAGGAATGTATATTGGTACAACTTCAAGCAGTGGGTTGCATCATTGCGTATGGGAAATAGTTGATAATGCAATAGATGAAGCTTTGGCGGGGTATTGTGATACTATTCATGTCACTATTAATAAAGGTGATACAATAACCGTTACAGATAATGGTCGTGGCATACCTGTTGGTATAGTTGCTAAATCAGGAAAATCTGCAGTTGAAACTGTTTATACTATTCTTCACGCTGGAGGAAAATTTGGTGAAGGCGGAGGGTATAAAGTATCAGGTGGTTTACATGGTGTAGGTGCTTCTGTTGTAAATGCTCTTTCTGAGTGGTTAGAAGTAACTGTTCATAAAGATGGAGGTATTTATCATATTCGTTTTGAAAATGGTGGACATACTGTAGCTCCTTTAAAAAGAATTGGTGATTGCGAAGATACAGGAACTATTGTAACTTTTAAACCGGATGCAAAAATTTTTAAAGAGACAACGGTTTTTGAATATGCTACTATTCGTGATCGAATTAGACAAATGGCATTCTTGAATAAAGGAGTAAGAATAATCGTTCGTGATGAAAGAGAAGAAGAAGTTGTAGAAGAGAATTTCTGCTTTGAAGGCGGTTTAAAAGAATATGTTGCGTATTTAAATAGAAACAAAGAGGATGTAAATAATCAATATGAGATTGTTTATTGTGAAGGAAAGCAAAATGGTATAAATGTTGAAATAGCTATGCAATATAACGAATCATATACCTCTATGGTTTATTCATTCTGTAATAATATTAATACCGCGGATGGTGGAACTCATGAAGAGGGATTTAGATTAGCTTTAACTAGAGTTATCAATAAGTATGGTCGTGCAAATAAATTATTAAAAGAAAACGATGAATCATTAACTCAAGATGATGTTAGGGAAGGTTTAACAGCGATTATCTCGATTAAGCATCCAGATCCTCAATATGAAGGTCAAACAAAAGGAAAATTAGGTAATTCAGAAGTTAGAGCAATAGTTTCAAATATTTTTGGAGAACAATTAGAAAGATATTTAATTGAAAATCCACGTTCAGCCAAAATGATTTTATCAAAAGTGACTTTAGCAGCTAACGCTCGTATTGCTGCAAGAAAAGCACGTGAAACAACAAGAAAAAATGGTATGGAAATTACTTCTTTACCAGGAAAACTAGCTGATTGTTCTTGTAAAGAACCAGAAAAATGCGAGTTATATATTGTTGAGGGTAATTCAGCAGGAGGTTCAGCAAAAAATGGAAGAGACCGTGCTACACAAGCAATACTTCCATTAAGAGGTAAAATTTTAAACGTTGAAAAAGCACAAGCTAAGAGAATATTTGCTAATGCTGAAATAGGAAATATGATTAACGCAATCGGTGGTGGATATGGTAATGATTTCGATGTAAGTAAAATTAGGTATCACAAAATTGTAATCATGACGGATGCTGATGTTGATGGATCTCATATTAGAATATTGCTATTGACTTTCTTCTATCGATTTATGAAACCATTAGTGGAGCAAGGATATATCTATATTGCTCAACCACCTCTATATAAAGCTACAAGAGGACAAAAAGATTATTATTGCTACAATGATGAGCAGCTTACTCAATTAAGAAATAGAATTGGACCAGCAGCCTCTAAATTATTAAAATTGCAAAGATATAAAGGTTTAGGAGAAATGGATGCTCAACAATTATGGGAAACAACTATGGATCCTGAAAAAAGAAAAATGATCAGAGTTACTATAGATGATGCTATGGCTGCAGATAAAGTGTTTGATGAATTAATGGGTGAAGATGTTCTTTGTCGAAAAGAATTCATCCGTGAAAATGCAAAATTTGTTAATAATTTAGATATTTAATAGAAGGAGATAAAATCTATGATAGATGAAGAAAAAGAATTTGATGAAAAAGATGATGAAATAGATCAAAAAGATGAAGAGATAACTCCTGATGTTAATGAAAACGTTACAGTAAGTGATGAAGAAATTGAAGAGATTGAAGAAGGTATTGTTCCAGGGTTATCGACAAGAGAATTAGTTCATGAAGTTAAACAATCATTCCTTGATTATGCTATGTCGGTTATTGTGTCAAGAGCAATTCCTGATGTTAGAGATGGTTTAAAACCAGTTCATAGAAGAATTATCTTCGGAATGAATGAATTGGGAATGCAACCGGATAAACCTTATAGAAAGAGTGCTCGTATAGTTGGTGATGTTATGGGTAAATATCATCCTCATGGTGACTCTTCTATCTATTCAGCTTTGGTAAGATTAGCTCAACCTTTCTCGATTAGATATACTTTAGTCGATGGACATGGTAACTTTGGTTCTGTTGATGGTGATGACGCTGCAGCTATGCGTTATACAGAAGCGAGAATGACTAAAATCGCTCTTGAAATGGTAAGAGATATTAAAAAAGATACAGTTGATTTTACATTAAATTACGATGGTGAAGATGAAGAACCAGTGGTATTACCTTCTCGTATTCCAAATTTGTTGATAAATGGATCAAATGGTATCGCAGTAGGTATGGCAACTAACATTCCACCTCATAACTTGACAGAAGTAATAAATGCTATTCAAGCAATTGCTAAAAATGAAAATTTAACACCAGAAGAAATCATGATTAATTATTTACATGGTCCAGATTTCCCTACGGGTGGTATTATATTAGGTCGTTCTGGAATTAAGAAAGCTTATGAAACAGGTCAAGGTTCGATTATAATTCGCTCTCGTGCATTTATTGAAGAGATGGCTAACGAGAAGAAAAGAATTGTAATTACAGAAATCCCATATCAAGTTAATAAGGCTTTAATGGTTGAAAATATTGGTCATTTAGTTAGAGATAAAATTATTGATGGAATTACAGCAATTAGAGATGAATCTAACAAAGAGGGAATTAGAGTTGTAATTGAATTAAGAAAAGATGTTGTTCCAGAAGTAATATTAAATCAATTATTCAAGAATACACAATTACAGACCTCTTTTGGAATTATCATGCTTTGCTTAGTAAATGGTGAGCCTAAAATTTTACCAATAGATAAGATTTTAAAAGATTATTTATCATTCCAATGTGAAGTTATCGAAAGAAGAACTCGCTTTGATTTGAAAAAAGCAAAAGAGCAATTACATATATTGTTAGGTCTATTAAAAGCACAAGATAATATTGATGAAGTTGTTGATATAATTAAAGCATCAAAGACACAAGAAGAAGCTAGAAATAGATTGATGGAGACTTTTGATTTAAGTGAAATTCAAACTAAAGCAATTTTGGATATGCGCTTATCAAGACTTGTTGGATTAGAAAAAGCAAATATTGAGGCGAATATAAGTCGATTAGAAGAAGAAGTAAGAAAATATCAAGAAATATTATCTTCACATGAAAATGTTGTAAAAGTTGTAATAGATGAATTGGAAGAAATTAAGCAAAAATTCGGTGATGAAAGAATGACTGAAATTTCTAATCAAGCAGCAGATATCGATGATGAAGATTTAATCCCAGTTGAAGATATTGTAATTTCTCTAACAGAAAGTGGATATATAAAAAGATTGACAAGCGATACTTTTAAAGTTCAAAACCGCGGCGGTGTTGGAATTTCCAGCGGAAAAATGAATAAAGAAGATGTTATTGAAATAATTATAAATACGAGTACGCATACAGATTTGTTATTCTTTTCTAATTTAGGTAAAGTTTATCGTTTAAGAGGTTATCAAGTTCCAGAGTATTCTAGAACAGCTAAAGGATTACCAGTTCAAAATCTTTTAAAACTTGAAGATAATGAGAAAATATTATCTATTATTAATGTTGATGAATATAATTGTAATGAATTTTTATTCTTTGCAAGCAAAAAAGGTGTTGTAAAACGTACATCAATTCTTGAATTTGAGTCAATTAGACAAAACGGCAAAAAAGCTATTGTCATGAGAGAAGATGATGAATTAATTGGAGTTAAAATGACAAATGGTAATGCGTTAATTTCATTATCTGCGACAAATGGTAAGATGGTAAAATTTAATGAAAACGATGTTCGTGTCATGGGTAGAAGCGCGACTGGTGTTAAAGGTATGACTCTTGAAGAAAATAATGAAGTGATATCGTTGACAACTTCTCTTGAGGGAAAATATATTCTTGCTTTATCAGAAAAAGGCTATGGAAAAATGTCATTGCTAGATGAATATAGATTAACATCTAGAGGAACTAAAGGTGTTATAACTATGAACATGACTGATAAAACTGGTAAATTAGTAGCTACAAAAGCTGTTAACGGTGATGAGGATATAATTGTAATAACTAAACTTGGTGTTGTTATAAGAACCTCTTTAAAACAAGTTGCAATTTCTGGAAGAAATACACAGGGTGTAAAAATTATTAAATTAAAAGAAACTGAAACTGTAAGATCAGTCACATCTTTAAAAGCTGAAGAAGAGGAAATAATTGAAGATAAAATAGTTGAAGAAGAAAAAACAACTACCGAAGAATAAATCTGTTGAAAAAAATAGACAATAGGTTTATAAAATAAATGTACCCAAAGAAAGGGAAAATAATTAAATTTAATTTTTAGAGAATTACTGGTTGGTGAAAAGTAATAGTTGTTTAATTTAGTCCACCCTTGAGGGAGAGTTTAATCACTCCGTTGACTGCGTTAAAGTTCTACAAGAGGTATTATTAATATAGTACAACTTGGGTGGTAACACGGTAATTCGTCCCTTGATAGTTTTTATATCAAGGGATTTTTTATTAAAGGAGGTAAATTACATGTTAGATATTAAATTTGTTAGAGAAAATCCTGAAATTGTAAAGCAAAATATTAGAAATAAATTTCAAGATAATAAACTTCCATTAGTGGATGAAGTTATAGAATTAGATAGTAAAATCCGTGAATTAAAATCAAAAGGAAGCGATTTAAGAGCAGAAAGAAACTCATCATCAACTAAAATTGGAATGTTGATGAGAAATAAGCAAATTGAAGAAGCTAATCAAGTCAAAAAAAGAGTAGTTGAAATAAATGAATTATTAGTTCAAATTGAAAAGGAAGAAGAAGAATTATCTACAAAACTAACTGAGAAAATGATGATAATTCCAAACATTATTGATAAATCTGTTCCAATTGGTAAAGATGATTCATTCAATGTTGAAAAAGAAAGATTTGGTGAACCAGTTGTTCCTAATTTTGAGATTCCATATCATCTGGATATATTAGAAGCTTTGGATGGTATAGATTTAGATTCAGCAAGACGTGTAGCAGGTAATGGTTTTTATTATTTGACGGGGGATATTGCTAGATTACATTCTGCTTGTATCACATACGCAAGAGATTTTATGATTAATAAAGGCTTCACTTATGTAATACCTCCATTCATGATTAGATCTAATGTTGTAACGGGAGTTATGTCTTTTGCAGAAATGGACCAAATGATGTATAAAATTGAAGGAGAAGATTTATATTTAATTGGAACTTCAGAGCATTCGATGATTGGTAGATTTATTGATCAAATAATAGATAAAAATAAATTACCATTAACATTAACTTCATATTCTCCTTGCTTTAGAAAAGAAAAAGGAGCCCATGGAATAGAAGAAAGAGGAATATATCGTATTCACCAATTTGAAAAACAAGAGATGATTGTTATTTGTGAACCAGAAGACTCATCGAAATGGTTTGATAAGATGTGGCAATATACTGTTGAATTGTTTAGATCTTTAGAAATCCCAGTTAGAACATTAGAGTGTTGTTCAGGAGATTTAGCGGATTTAAAAGTTAAATCATTAGATGTTGAGGCTTGGTCACCACGTCAGAAAAAGTATTTTGAAGTTGGTTCTTGTTCTAATCTTGGCGATGCTCAAGCGAGAAGATTAAAAATTAGAATTAAAGGCGAAAAAGGTAATTACTTACCTCATACTTTAAATAATACTGTTATTGCACCTCCAAGAATGTTAATAGCTTTTTTAGAAAATCATTTACATGAAGATGGATCGGTTGATATTCCAGAAGTATTAAGACCATATATGGGCGGTATTAAAGTTATAAACGTTAAAGAAAAAAGATAAAAATGAACGAGGATTAATAGATATCTAAAAAGAATATTAATCCTCTTTTTTTGTAATTTGTAAAATCTTAAATGGCTAAAAATATATGGTAGAGGAATATTTTTAGTTATAATTGTTATAAAAAAATTTTTATTAATAGAAAAAATATAAATTGAATAAAATATAAAAAAAATTCATATTGAAAAAATGTAAAATTATATGCAAAAACCACATTTGTGTATAGAATAAAATAATAAAAAAATTTTTTACCGCGAAAAAAGCTTAAAATTCTTTGATTTTTTGATTGAAAAAAATGTAAAACAAATCATTTTTATTTTCAAAAAAATATTACTAAAAAATAACTAATTATAAAAA